>JAICPV010000540.1 GCA_025929655.1 Pyrinomonadaceae bacterium | reverse complement strand
GCGTCGATGATGCGCTGCGCCATTCCTTGGCTTTGTAGGAAACATCTAATGGAATGGTTTTCGACATTATCGCTGGCCTTCGGTACGGCCTGGACGTCCGGAATCAATCTTTACGCGACAGTTACCGTTCTCGGCCTGCTGCAGAAGTTCGCAGGTGTTAAATTGCCGGGCGGGCTCGATGTGCTCGAAAATTGGGCGATCATCGGGGTCGCGGGCGGACTTTATGTTGTCGAGTTTTTTGCTGATAAGATCCCGTACGTCGACAGCGTTTGGGACGTGGTTCATACCTTCATACGCGTTCCGGCGGGTGTGGTCGTCGCTTACGCGGCAACGAGCGAAATGGACCCGAGCATTTACATTCCTGCGGCACTTATCGGTGGAACTCTTGCATTTTCGTCCCACGGCACAAAGGCAGCGGCCCGGATCGGAGCAAACCTCTCGCCGGAGCCGGTTTCGAATTGGATGCTCTCGTTATTTGAAGACATTCTGGCGATCGGCGGAGTTTTGCTCGCCGTATTCGCGCCGTTCGCGATCGCGGCCGTCCTCGTCGTCTTCATAATTTTCTTCTTCTGGTTCTTCCGAAAGATCGCCCGCGCGATCAAACGCCTCTTCATCGCCGCCCGCGCGTTCGTTCGGGGCGAAAGCTTCGCGTCGGTCGCCGAAAAAGCAGGATGAACGTCGAACGCGCCTTTCAAATACTTTCGGTCCTGCTCGCTGCGGCTGCTGGTTACCTGTTCTGGATCGGCCTGCGCGATTACACTTTTGTCGCGGCTGTTCTCGCCTGCCTCTCGTTTTTTCTTTCGATCCGGTTTCAGGTGAAGGAAAGAAACAGGATTCGCGAGACCGAACGCTTAGTTGAAGCCGAGAAAGAGTCGGGCGAGTGACCCTCTATATGCCGACATCGAGACCGAAGGCGGTGCCGCGGCTGCCTGCGATGCGATAGAGAAGACGCCTCAATAGCCGATTCGCAAAGGGTTACGCTAAAATGGACTGGTGGAAAGGATCCAAAAGCTTCTAAAAAGCAATCATCAATGGGCGGAACAACTGAAGGCCGACGATCCGGAGTTCTTTGAGCGGCTTTCAGAATCTCAAACTCCTGAGTTCTTATGGATCGGCTGCTCGGATAGCCGCATTTCACCGACGTCCAGCGTCGGCATGCTGCCGGGCGAGATGTTCGTGCACCGCAACGTCGCGAATCTTGTTCATCACGGAGACATGAATTGCCTGGCCGTTTTGCAGTTCGCGGTCGAGGTGCTAAAGGTTGAGCACGTCATAGTCTGCGGGCATTATGGCTGCGGCGGCGTAAAGGCAGCCTTCGACGACGCACGTTACGGCCTTGTCGACAATTGGCTTAGGCCGATCCAGGACACGATGCACAAATACGAAGCGGAGCTCGGAAAGCTTGCAGAATACGATGAGCGGTTGGACAAATTGTGCGAGCTGAACGTCATCGAACAGATCATCAGCGTCGGCGAGACGACAGTCGTTCAGGACGCATGGGATCGCGGCCAGACGCTGTACATTCACGGTTGGATCTATCGAATAGCTGAAGGCATCTATCGCGATATGAAGATAACGGTCCGCTCGCTTGCAGAACTCGATAAGATGCGCCAGGAAACGTATCGACCAAAGGCAGAGACACGTCCGGCTGTGCCCGGTTAAGACTATGGGATTGACCATTACGCATTCGACGGCCAAACGAAGACACCCTCGCTATTGCTCGGGTTTCTGCCTTTGGTCTTCAACTTGTCTGTTGCTGATCGCATTTTGCGCCTTAGCGTCGGCGCAGATGGCTCGAAAGCCGTCACCCACGCGCGAGCCAACCGGCGCGATGCCGTCGGTGCCGGATTCAAAAAAAAATTCGCTCACCAAAATTGCGTCACAGGAAGAATTCGACTCGATCGCCCGCACGTACCACCCGAATACGCCGTATTCGATGCCGCACGCAATGTTTGTCAT
>JAICPV010000484.1 GCA_025929655.1 Pyrinomonadaceae bacterium | reverse complement strand
CGACGATGTGTACGTGAACATCGCCGGCGGGATGACAATCGAGGAGCCGGCGGCCGACCTGAGCGTGGTTGCGGCTGTCGCATCGAGTATGCGCAACCGGGGGCTCGCGCCCATGACCGCGGTCTTCGGCGAGGTCGGCCTGACGGGCGAGGTTCGCGGTGTTCTTCAAGCGCAAACTCGCGCCCGCGAAGCACATGCGTTGGGCTTTAAGAAATTGATCGTCCCGGAATCGAACAAGAAGGGTTTAGAGAAACTTTTGGGCGTGCGCGTCATCGGTGTTTCGGATCTGGACGATGCCGTCGGCGCGCTGTTCGAATAGACGCATGTATCGTTTCATCCTGAAAACCTATTACGCCCTAACGGTTCCGATCAGCATTTTCTTTATCTTGAATTCCGCGTTGATCCACCCCGATTATAAGCTTTCCTTCTTTAAGAAATACCGCCTCGGTTTTCGGATGTTTTTGAACAAGATGCGCATTCCGACCGGCACGTCCTACAAATCGCATCTCGCTATGGCCTTGAAGATATTGGAAACGCCGCCGAACGAGCCCGGCGATGTCGTCGAATGCGGCACATGGAAGGGCGGAAGCGCGGCGAACCTTTCACTCGTCTGCAAGATCGCGGGGCGAAAGCTTTTGATCTTCGATTCGTTTGAAGGCCTGCCGAAAGGCGACGAGTCTGATCGGCAAGCCTTTTACGAGACGGGCGACTATTACGGTCCGCTGGACGAAGTGAAAAAGAATATTGAAAAGTACGGAGCGATCGAATGCTGCGAATTCGTCAAGGGCTGGTTCGATGAAACGCTTCCAGGCCTGAACACACCGGTACTGCTCGCATTCTTGGACGTCGATCTTGAGCTGAGCCTGGAGACGTGCGTGCGTCACATCTGGCCGAATCTGGTCGAACGCGGGTACATCTTCATCGACGAATATGTCACCCTCGATTACTGTGCCATCTTTTGGTCTGAGGAATATTGGAAGCGGTATTTTAACCGTCTGCCGCCGGGGTTGATGGGGGCGGGAACCGGACTCCCCTTAGGGGAATACTACATCGGGCCGTGGTCCGACAACGAGAATCGACCGCTTCATCATCCGAACGCCGGGGCGTGGACGAGAAAGGATTTTTCCGGCGCGTGGATACATTTCCCCGACGTGAAGCAGCTTTCAAAACGAGGCGGTAAATAAAAAAAGCGGCCGAAGCCGCTCGTTTTTAGATCTAAATTATTGCTACGCGGTAACAGCTTCGGCGTTCCCGCTGGTTTCACGGAAAGCTTCTACCAGCGATTCAGCGATCACGAAGGGGGGCCTGCCTTCGAGGTCGCGCCGCTCGAACATTTTTAGCAACCTGCCGTTCTTCAAAAACGCTATCGAAGGCGACGACGGCGCGTAACCGGTAAAATACTCGCGGGCGGTGTCCGTCGCGTCGATGTCCGCTCCGGCAAACACGGTGATCGCGCGGTCCGGTTTCACTTCCGAATTAGCGAACGCCATCGCGATGCCTGGGCGCACACCGCCGGCCGCGCAGCCGCAAACCGAGTTCACGACGACCATCACCGTGCCGTCGGTGTTCTCAACGGCTTCCTTCACCGCTTCGCTCGTTTTCGTCTCTTCCACACCCAGTTGTGCGAGCTCAGCACGCATTCCGTGGATCATTATTTCCGGATAAGGCATAGTTTTTGTATTCCTCTTGAAAAAATCGCGGTCGATTAAATCCTGACCTTTTTGTCAAGTATCCGATATTGTCTATCGCGGGTCAAGTCTCCGGCATTTTCGGTAGCCCGTATCTATTCGAAAATATCGACGCGGGCCCCAACCGGCACCAATTCAAATAGCTCGGCTATCTCTTTATCCTTCAAGGCGATGCAGCCATCCGTCCAGTCGCTCGCCGTGCCGCCGCCGTGGATGTAGATCTCGCCGCCGAGCGCGGTTTTTTGAGGCGGCATAAGCTTTTTATGAATCGCGATGCTTATCGCGTCGGCTTCGGCTTTGGAGATCGTATTCGCGGCCAGCCCGCGCTCCGCGTCATCCACCGATGGGTAACTTATGCCCAGGGACAGATTAAATTTGCTTTCGGGATTTTTCGTGAAAACGTAAAAGCTGCCCGCCGGCGTTTTGCCGTCGCCTTCGAACTCTTTATCCCCAACCGGGGCAAAACCGAGAGCGACAGTGAACGTTTTTATTAGTATTTCGCTGTCGAACACTCTGAGCGTTCGCGCTTTCTTGTGGATCTCTATTCGAATTTCGCCCATTATTCCTTTGCCGCTGTTACCGCTTTTGCCATTTCGAGCATTCGTTTTTCTTCGGCTGAGTTCTTATTGTTTTTCCAAAAAGCCGCGAGGTTCTTGTAACGCGCTTCCGGGTCGTAGTTCATCGCCCATGCGACCTTTGCCATGCATTCGGGGCAGTTGTCGAACGGCCTGCGG
>JAICPV010000240.1 GCA_025929655.1 Pyrinomonadaceae bacterium | reverse complement strand
GCCGTAGGTCGCAGGTTCGAATCCTGCCGGGGGCGAAACCTATTGTAACTGCGGTCGCGGGAGTTTTCGAGTTTACAAATCCACCGACGGCAATCATAATTTCCTTGATACGTGGCGGCTATAGTTCAGCGGTTAGAGCGCCTGATTGTGGTTCAGGATGTCGTGGGTTCGAATCCCACTAGCCGCCCCACTCTTTCCTCACACCCCCCGCGGCCTCCCATGCGTAAATTTCTTCACTTCTCAAAAGTTTCCGCACGCCTGTGTCTTCTGGTATGCGCTCTCTCCACCCTCGCTTTCGATTCGCACGCGCAGAAACCAAAAGAAAAATTTGTAAACGACGAAGTTTTGGTGAAATTCAAACACGCGTCGAAAAGCGAATCTATCGATACGACGATATCCTCGTATCGCGCAAAACGTTTGGAAAAGCTGGGCGATCTCGGGTGGCAAAGGATCAAGCTGCCCCCGGGCCTTTCGGTTGAGAAAGCCCTGGAAAAGCTGAAGCTTAACGGCCTCATCGATGCTGTTCAGCCTAATTTCTATTACACCATCCTTGCCACGCCGAACGATCCCATATACACCGACGGAATGTATGGGATGGCCTCGATCTCGGCTCCCCAGGCATGGGAAATCGCCACCGGCAGCCCGGCAGTTGTCGTCGCGAATATCGATTCCGGTATCCGCTACAACCATGAAGATCTTGCCCCGAATATCTGGGTGAATGCCGGTGAAACTCCTGCCAACGGTGTTGACGATGACGGCAACGGTTTCGTCGACGACGTTCACGGATACGACTTTCGATTCAACGACCCGGATCTCGCCGATGAAAACGGCCACGGCACGCACACCGCCGGCACGATCGGCGCCGTTGGGAATAACTCGATCGGCGTCGTCGGCGTTAACTGGAATGTCAGGATCATGGCGATCAAGATCTACAGCCCTGCGGGCAACGATACGACGTCCGCCATGCTGATCAACGCCTACAATTATGTCCGGATGATGAAGGAACGCGGTGTGAACATCCGCGTTACGAACAATTCCTACGGCGGCTGCCTCGAAGCGTGCGAATATGATCTGGCGACGAAGGATGCTATCGACGCACTCGGTGACGCCGATATTCTAAATGTTTTTGCCGCCGGAAATGGGAACACAAATATCGACAATACGCCCTTCTACCCCGCGAGTTATTCTTCACCTAGCGTACTGTCCGTCGCGGCTTCTACCTCGACAGAAGAGCGAGCCAGCTTCTCGAATTACGGGGTTGCAGGGGTCGATCTTGCTGCACCTGGCATGCATATCATCAGCACGTGGCACACGGACGCCTTCAAATACAATTTCCTAAGCGGCACATCCATGGCGTCGCCGCACGTCGCAGGAGCGGCCGCACTTTTGTCAGCGCTCGATCCATCGCTTTCGGCGGCTTCGCTTAAAGCGACGATAATGAACAATGTCGACATACTGCCGCAGTGGAACGGCCTTGTAAAAACGGGCGGCCGGCTCAATGTGTTCAAAGCGCTTCAGAACCAGACGGCCTGCGATATAGCGTTGGAATCGACCTCGATCCTGGCCACGACAAAGGGCGGGCTGTATAAATTGAATGTCACCGCGCCGCCGAACTGTGAGTATGCCGTGAAAAGTGACTCCGTTTGGGCGGTCGTGAACGGTCCCGCCGTGGCAAGCGGCGGCGGACAGATCGCGATCCGGGTCCGCGTCAACGATACGCTCCGGCGGTCCGCTGCGATCAGGGTCGGAAGTCAGATCGTGACTGTCAGGCAATCCAGGGACGGTGGTAAGTAGAAAATTGGCGGTATTCCAACTTTTATCTGACTAAATGCGTCTAATCACCCTATTAGACGTAAAATGGAGCTGCGGAAAGCCGATTTCCTTGCAACGGCCGGGCTCAAATAGTATATTTTAGGTTCTTGCTGCGGATGGCCGTAAAACCCTGGCCGCCTGCGCTTTCACGCAAACAGGATGTATAAAATGAACAGCATGTCAGCATTAGGCAGGTTCTTTGCCTCGATTCTCACGTTCCTTGCCTTGACGTCTTTGGTTTTCGGCCAGACCTCGCTTCGGGAAGCGTTGGATTACGATAAAGACAATAAAGCCGATCTTGTAATTTATCGGCCGTCCGATTCAACTTGGTACATTCTCAAATCCAGCGGCGTTATCAACGTGCAGCCTTTTGGGATCGCGAATGAAGATTACCGCACTCCCGGCGATTTCGACGGCGACGGCATCGGCGACCTCGCCGTATGGCGGGACGCGAACGGCACCTGGTACAGGATCAACAGCTCGGACGGAACATTTCGCGTTCAGAGTTGGGGGCTCGCCGGGGACGAACCCGTAGCTCGTGATTACGATGGTGACGGTATTACCGACCTGGCGGTCGTCCGGGATTCCGGCGGCGTCCTTACCTGGTATGTGTTTCTGCTCGGGTCGAATGGATTTTTCAGCACGCCCTTCGGTTTGACCGGCGATTATGTAATCCCGGGGGACTATGACGGAGACCTTTCGTTCGATTTCGCGGTGATGCGGCCGGGACCTACGCTTAGCTCGCCCGCAACGTTCTACTTTTCCAACAGCCTGGGATACCAATTTTTCGAATTTGGCCTTTCCGACGACCTTGTCGCTCCGGGCGACTACGATAATGACGGGAAGACCGACATCGCGCTTGTGCGCGGAGGAGCCGCGGCATCCGACCTGCTTACCTGGTACATTAGGCAGAGCGGATCGAATAACGCGGTCGCGACTTACCAGTTTGGCCTGACAGGCACCGATGTGCTCGTCCAAAACGATTACGACGGCGACGGTAAAACCGACATCGCGGTCTGGCGAAATACCGACGGGCGTTTTTACTGGCTCACAAGTGGCGATAACAATTTCACGATGAGAGTGGAATGGTGGGGCCTGCCGAACGACATTCCAGTGGCGAGCTACGATACACACTAAGTTCTTGATAATGTCCTCCAAGGGGCTGCGCGGCATGTTCGTTCGCAGCCCTTTTTCATTTGATTTGATCTATAATTCTTCTTCGGATGAGGAGCACAAAAGTGCCGTTCGGCTCGCGGTTCAAAGGTAAAAAGATCGCCGTGGTCGGGGACGTCGTTGCCGATCAATTTCTGAGCGGCACGATATCGCGGGTTTCACGCGAAGCACCGGTCTTCATCCTCAAACACAGCGACACGGAAACGCGGCCCGGGGCCGCCGCAAACGCCGCCGCCAATGTTGCGGCGCTTGGCGGCATCCCGCTGCTGGTCGGTACCATCGGTGAAGATAAGGCGGGCGAAGAACTCCGCATTTCTTTGAAAACGCACGGCGTAAGCGTCGACACCGTGGTGACTGATCCGGCGAGGCAAACGACCGTAAAGCTTCGAGTATTGGCCGGGCAGACCTACGCATCGCGGCAGCAGGTGATCCGGATCGATTACGAAAACGAGAGCCAAATATCCGACGAAGCGCAATTGCGTTTGTCCGAACTTGCGAAGCAAGCGGTCTCTGAAGCTGACGCTGTAGTATTTTCCGATTACAGTTACGGGACCGCCTCGCCGGACCTGATCGCCGAGGTCCACGCGATCGCAAAGGAGCGCGAGAGACCGGCGATCGCGGATTCGCGATACGGACTGGCGAATTTTTCGGGATTCACTTCGGCGACCCCGAATCAAGAGGAAGCAGAGGCGATATTGACAGGTGTTTTCGAGGTCGATGACGCAGAAAAGCTACGGACAACGCTGGGTTTGGATTCCCTGGTAGTGACCCTAGGCGGACGGGGCATGGCGATCGCTGAAAAGGGCCGCCACGTCGCCGCGCTCCCGGCCATCGGATCAGCGCAGCCCGTAGACGTCACCGGCGCAGGCGACACGGTCATTGCCGCATACGCACTCGGACTCGCTGCCGGATTGTCGCCGTTTGAGGCGGCGTCGAACGCGAACCACGCCGGCGGTATCGTAGTAATGAAGCGTGGGACGGCCGTCGCAACGATTGACGAGCTTGAGCACTCGTTGACCGCCTATTCGCACTCGGACGCAAATGTTGCTGCAAATGAATTCTGAAACACCGTCGCACGCCCCGATCCTCGATAGAGGCGGCCTCGTTGAGCTTGCAAACGAAGCTCGCCGCCGCGGCGAAAAGGTCATTCTAACTAACGGCTGTTTCGATGTATTGCACGTCGGCCATATACGTTATTTAGCCGGAGCAAAAGAACTCGGCGGATTCCTCGTTGTCGGGATAAATTCCGACGAGCAGGTCCGAAAACTGAAGGGCGAGAACCGTCCCATCCAAAACGAAAAAGAGCGGGCCGAGATCGTCGCCTCGATCCGCGGTGTAGGCGCGGTCACGATCTTCCCCGAACCCCACGTCGAAGAGCTGATCCGCGCTCTTCGTCCCGACGTACACGCCAAAGGCACCGATTACACAGAAGAAAACGTCCCGGAACGAGAAACCGTCGTCGCCTGCGGGGGCCGCGTCGCGATCGTGGGCGACCCGAAAGATCATTCGTCCAGCGAGATCATTTCGAATCTCAAAGCTAATGGAAGCACTTAAACCAGGGCAAGAATTCCAGCCACAGATTCACACAGATACCACGGATTTTTTTCAATATAATTATCGGTGTTTATCCGTGTTCATCT
>JAICPV010000555.1 GCA_025929655.1 Pyrinomonadaceae bacterium | reverse complement strand
GGTTCGGAGCTTGTCGAGAGAGTTATTGTGGCTTCGACTTCGGTGTTTTTCGGAAATCCTTTGGTGTTCGGCAGAAAAAGCGCGCTGCGGCTTTCGTCGAAGCTGTAATTGCCCTGCCGCGCACTGTTCAGACGATCCGCAACACCGTGCGCATCGCGGATCAGGAAACTCGTCGCATCCACGAGTATGCGATCGTTCTCCGCGGCCTCTATCTTGAAACCCCAAATCACAGATCGCGCGAACGATTCCTCGACCGATCGCTTTTGCTTCTCGTCGCCGGTCGAACGGTAATCGTAATTTGGCTGAACGAGCAGGACCTTGTTGCCCGCGCGCTCGAATTGAACAACCTTCGTCGACCCCAATTGAGCGCGGTCCAGGCCGATAGGGTTAGACCCGACTCCGGTCGGCAGGCTTACAAGGTAAAGGAACTCTTTATTGAACCGCGTGACTTCCAGATAGATCTTCCCGTCTTCCGCGTTGATATAGAGCGGAATAAAACCATCGATCTTTTGCAGCTTTTCAGTTATGGAAGCTAATGTTTTGCGCGGCGGCGTCTGAGCAACGGCGGCCGTCGAAATTACTAGCAGCGCCAGGATAAGAAAAATTCGGTTCATAGGTCGGGTGTGTTGGTCGGTAATAGCGAAACTTAGCATTAGAAGGTCGAAGTTTTCAAACGAGCCGTATCCGAAATTGACGATAAAAAATCAAATGTAAGAAAACCTCAATGATACGTTGGGATCGCCGATTTCGCATTACCGTACGGAACAGGCCGGGCAACCGCCTCCAAAATAAAGATCAAGGAGCTTGTTGAAATGATCAATCATATTTCCATCGCAGTAAACGACCCTGAAAAGGTCGCCAACGTTTTAGCAGAGCTTTGGGACGGAATGGTGTTTCCGTTCCCGCCGGCACCCGATTCTTTTTTTGTGATCGCCAACGACGGAAAAGGCACGGCGGTCGAGATCTCACCGAGTGGTACGATCCTCGTTCCCGGCGAGGGATTGCCCGACCCGAATGACCTGAACGCGGACACCACGGATTTCGAAGCAAAATTCGTTCAGAGTGAATTCGTGCCGCGATATGTCGCTACGCATCTGAACATAACCGTGAAAAAGAGTATCGACGAGGTCAGGGCGATCGCCGATCGCGAGGGATGGCGCGTGCTTGTCTGCAATCGCGGCGGCGGGCTTTTCCAGCTGATCGAGGTATGGGTCGAAAACACGTTCATGCTCGAGGTGATGACACCGGAGCAGACTGAGCGATACGTCGAGATCACCGACCCGAAATTCATGGCCGAGGCCTTCGAAGATGCTCTGAAGAACACATATTCGATCCAGCCAACTGTTTATTCCGGGGAACTAAACCTGAGCGCGTAGTTCTAAATCTGCTTGAAACGAGCACTCTGCGAAGGCCGGGTGCTCGGCCTTCATTTCCTCGGTGCCCAACGACCTTTCCAATCATAAAATTCCGTGCCGCGAAATCGTTTTTTGTAGTCGTAAAACGATTCGCCTTCATATGCATAACCCTGGTAATAGAATTCCTTTCCCGTGTCCATTGCGTACTCGATCTCTTTCAGCATCGTGAAAATGCCGAGGCCGCGTTGTGCATCCGCCGGGTCGAAGATCGCATAAACGCCGGAGCACGAATGGTCACCGGCGTCAAAATATGAAACTGCGACCAGCCTTTCATTATTGAAAACGCGGATCTGTTTCGTTTCGCAGGGTGAGGTATCGGCGTCGCCCGTGAGAAATTCGTAAATGGATATTGGTTTGTGATTCTGGAAACGGTC
>JAICPV010000245.1 GCA_025929655.1 Pyrinomonadaceae bacterium | reverse complement strand
GTCGATCGTGACCTCGCCGACCGATCCGATCTTGACCGTGCTGCCGGCTTCTCGGATCTCGCCTTCGTAGTCGCGATTGCAAACCTCTCGCTGCCCGTAGACAAGCGATTTCTCAAGGGCGGTCAGGAGTCGGCCCGCCCAAACTGTAGGGATAAATGTTAGTGACATAATCTTCTAGTGGATAGTGGATAGTTGAAAGTGGATAGTTTGGGTGAATTGCGGAGTCCCGATTGGTTTAGCTGCTAAGCACACTGCGGACTTCGTTCCAGTCGAGACGTGCGATCTCTTCGGGTTTCATTTTCGAAAGAGCGTCGCGCGTGAGGAAGTTGTTCTGATTCGCACGGCCCGCGCCGGCGTCGATCGAAGCCGGTCGGTCCGGGCCGAACTGCTCTGGGTAGTGCTGTGTCAGCTTTCCGATAACGGCAGCGATGTTTATCGGTTCGCCGTTCTCGTCGAACTGGATCTCTTTTTCAGCTGCCGCGATCAGAAGCTCCGGCGAGCGTGCACCGCTAACCGTGAGTTCCGCTGTGAGAGCTGCCCGCGCCTTTCCGCTGCGGATCTCGCGTCTTAGTTCTTCATTCTCTGTCCGAAGCGTTTCCACCTCGGCGTTGCTTTCGGGAACGGGCGGCGTCTCGGCCCCTTCGTCCCCTGCGTCATGTGAAAGTTGGTCTTCCATACAGCCGCCGAGGTTAAACAAAAACCGTCGGAAATAGAATGGCGATTTGCATCGGATTCACGGAAATCTTACCTTTCACGATTTTCATCAGTTTCGCCGTTCATACTTTCCGCCCACCGTAGGAAGGAATCTTCGAATACCAGCCAGCCAACATTGGTGGGACGGTTTCCAAGTGTCTCGAAGGTACCGTCTTCGCACATCTTGATCAGGGTATGACGCGTAGGCGCCGGAATAATTATTCGAAGCTCTTCGATAAGCCGCTGTACCTCGCTAAGCCGCAATTTAGGACGGATCTTTATGTTGTACGCTCGTTTCATCTTTTGCTAATTCGCCTTGCGTCGCATGAATATCGTGAAATTTTCCATTTCCATGTATTACTTGCAAACCATGCTCCCGAAATATTTGATCATTTTGTAATCTGCACATGGCCGGGCGGTATGTAAGCGGCGAAATAAATCTCAATAAAGGCTTCGCCCATTATCGCCCGGCCGTTTTATAATACACAACGTATGTATTATTTGCAAGAGGAAATTTCAGGCATGAAACAAAAAGATCTGTTAAAGGCACTGGCGATCGTAAACATCTTCGAAACGGGAAAGCCGTTTGGCGAATTTGCCACTATTGCGGTGTTGAACGACGGTGCCGGCATTTCATATGGGATCAGCCAGTTTACGCACCGATCCGGATCGCTGGCCGCCGTCATTGAAAGGTATCTGGAGCTGGACGGAACAGTCGGCAGACACGTTCTCGAAAATGCGCTGCCGAACCTGTGTCGCAAGGAACCGGTCGTAATTCGCGCGTACGCGAAAGATGAAAGGATCAAGAAAGCTCTGCGAGCGGCAGCCGTTACCCGCGAAATGCGCGTCGCGCAATTGCAGATAGTATTCGAAAGATACTTGAAGGCGGCGATCGGCGAATGCGAACGGTCGGGCTTCGGACTTCCGCTCTCACTCGCAGTCATATACGATTCGATCACGCACGGCTCGTATGAGAGGATCCGCGATCGTGTAAGAGTCACGGCTTCAGCCGTTTCCCAAGCTGGAACGCCTAAAGGCGTCACTCTTACTTTCGAAAAAACATGGATCACCGAATACCTGCGCAGTCGCGACCGATGGCTCGCGTCGATCCCGCGTCTTAATGCGACGCGCTACCGCACACGCTTTTTTCTGAACCAGATCATGCTGGGCAGTTGGGAGCTCAAGCTTCCGCTGAACGTTAACGGATTTTGGCTGCGCGACGAGCACATCGAAAACCTTTCGAAGTTTGCCGATGTAACCATCGGCCCTGAACCGGCGGCCGGGCCGGATTTCGAACCCCACAAACAAAACAGCAACCTCGAACAACCCCGATCATCCCCAATAGTCCTCACCCCAATTCCGCAGGCCCGGCCACAGGTTCTGAGTCCACGCTTCAGCGTGCCTTCCGAACGAGGGAACGCTGAAGCGGAAACTCCAAATTTCGCACAAGAGATCGGAGAACATATCGGCCGAGCGGCGCGAACATTCGACCGTGTCGACGCGATCGTCACCGGCGTCGCGTACAGAACCGACCGTGTGAAATCGCTTTGGACGACTGTGATCGGCACGATCTGGCAGGCGGCGTGGGCGGTATTCGGCTTCCTGGTCGGGCTGCCGCGCGAAGTTTGGTTTGTTGTCGCCGTCGCAGCCGCGGCTTTAATGCTCTTTTATCTTTACAGACAGATCACGCTCGGGCGGATCCGGGAACACATTAAATCATGAACATACATATCGAAGAAGCGCTTCACAATTTTAGAGCTAATGGCGGCCGGTACGACCGCTTTTGGCGTTATTACGAAGGAAAGCATGATCTCGCCTTTGCGACCGAAAAGTTTGAGAACACTTTCGGCTCACTGTTTCGCGAATTCGCGCTCAATCTTTGCCCGGCCGTCTGCGACGCCATAGCGGACAAGCTGAAGGTTGAGGGGTTTGCGGTTCAGAGTGCAGGCTTCAGCCTGTCAGAACGCGATGAATCGCGCACTCTGAACAACATTTGGCACCGCAACCGGATGGAAGCGCGGGCCGGCGAAGTGCACCGCGAGGCGTTGAAGAACGGGGACGCTTATGTGATCGTTTGGCCCGATGATGAGGGCCGCGCCGTGATCTTCCCGAATGCGGCGTCCGCTTGCACGGTCGCCTACGACGAAGAAGATCCGGGCCGGATCGTTTGGGCCGCAAAGTTCTGGCGCACCGCGGACAAACATACGCGGCTGAACCTTTTCTATACCGACCGCATCGAGCGTTACATCAGCGGAAAACCTCACGAAGGCATTTTGCCTGAAGCAAAAGAGTTCGTGCCGTTTGTCGGACCGGAGGCGGCATCGCCTGCAAAACCAATGAGTGATTCCACCGAAAATGCACGCGAGCCGCGTGCGGTCCGACACGTTATTTCAAATCCGTACGGCATCGTACCGGTGTTTCATTTCGCCAACAACGCCTCGATCGGCGAATTCGGAAGGTCGGAATTGGAGAACGCGATCCCGGTGCAGGACGGAATGAACAAATCCGTGCTGGATATGCTCGTGGCGATGGAATTCTCAGCGTACAGGCAGCGTTGGGCAGCCGGGATCGAGATCGAATACGACACCGAGGGGAACGTTGTCGCGCCGTTCAAGGCCGGGATCGACCATCTCTGGATCGCCGGGAACGAAACAGCGCGGTTCGGCGATTTCGAGACCGCCGACCTGGAACAATTCCTGAAAGTGAAGGACGGCTTTCGCCTGGACATCGCCTCCGTCACCGGCACGCCGCTCTATTACCTGCTGCCGCACGGCCGCGGGTTCGCCAGCGGCGAAGCGATGCGGAAGGCGGAATCGCGTTTCATCGCGAAGGTCCGCGACCGGCAGACGAGCTTCGGCCAGGTGTGGGCGGACGTGATGCAGTTTGCGTTGCGAATCGAGCGTCAGTCAGACGTGTTGCTTTCGACGCGATGGGAAGACGCGGCACGGCTGACTGAAAAAGAAATGCTCGAGAATTTGCTGTTAAAAGTGAAGTTGGGCCTTTCGCCTACGGAAGCTCTCCAAGAAGCCGGCTATGGCGAACAAAACTCATAAGGACGTCAGCCACGCCGCGAAATTTCGCCACGCATCGGTCGAAGAAAGGGGCAAACGCAGCCACCATGAAGCGATCAGAAAGATGGAAGCCAACAGAAAGACCTTGTTCAGCTTTCTGTGTTTCCACGAATCCCCGATCAGGACGAACAGTGTGAACACCGTCGGGATGCCGAAAAACCATAGCGGCCCAAACTTGTCCATCACGCCTCCGGGGTAGCGTGCTAGCGCCGGCGGAAGGAAATTGATCACGGTTAACAGTATCAAGCGTTTATGCGTCGCCGCCTGCTTTCGATAATAGACCGCGGCCGCAAATAACACCGCAAACACCACCAGGTCCCCGAACGGGACGATCATAAAGTCGAGGGGCGGAATGTCCTTCGGCGCCGAAGCTGCGCCGTATTTCGTTGCCGCAATTGCGGTCAGCAATCCGCTAATGATGATGCCGATCCCAAGTGCGACGCCGAGAAAACCTAGTTTGCGATGAACCAGAATTTTTTTCGCCGAGATCAGGTAAACCTGCGTGATAAAGAGCGCGATCCATGCCGTCATGAAGAAGGCGTGAACGTACACGATGGTCCGCGGGATCGGCGGCGAGTTGAACAGCGGCTTCAGGTAAAAAGTCGGCGCAAAGCCGATCAGTACCGCGAGCGGGAACAGGACAGCTACCGCAAAAAAGAACTTTCGCTCGAAATTACGAGCGGACGCGGCTGCGTTCGGCACGCTAAAGCCCTCGATCGGTGCATCGTTGATCGCCATACCATTTCCTTGTTTTATAGGGCGTAAGACTGAGCGGAAAGATATCACACACCGTAAGTTTCGAACAAGGAAAAACGCGTCG
>JAICPV010000307.1 GCA_025929655.1 Pyrinomonadaceae bacterium | reverse complement strand
GCTCGCCGATCCGCGAAAGTTAGGAAGGAATCGGGATCAGAAAGCTCGACGTCTGATGGTCCGTGGCAAGACGATAGTCCTTATCACTTGCGGGATTCACTCCACCGAGGTGGGCTCGACGCTTTCCAGCATGCTGATCGCCCACCGGCTTGCCTCCTCAAACGAGCCTGAGGTCCGAGAGATTTTGCGCAACACAATCATTCTGCTAGTGCCGTCCCTCAATCCCGACGGCGTGGACATCGTCAAAAACTGGTACGACAAGACGCTCGGCACCAAGTTCGAAGGCACTGAGCCGCCCGAGCTTTATCACAAGTACGTCGGGCACGACAACAACCGCGACTGGTACGCGTTCACGCAGGTCGAGACGCAGCTCACGGTCGACAAGATCCACAACGTCTGGCATCCGCAGATCGTCCACGACATCCACCAGCAGGGCGCGAACGGCTCGCGGCTGTTCCTGCCGCCGTATATGCAGCCGGTCGAGCCGAACGTTCCGAAACAGATCGTCGAAGGCTACACCGAGCTGGGAAATTATATGGCCGACACGATGCGGAAAATGGGTTATCAGGGCATCACCACCAATTCGACCTACGACGCATGGACCCCGGCCCGCGCCTATTCGCATTACCATGGCGGCGTGCGCATTTTGAGCGAGACCGCGTCTGCGCGGCTCGCGACACCGATCACCGTCGAATTCGACCGCCTACGCGTACCGGCCGACGACGGTTACGACCCCAAGGTCGAGAGCGCAAACTTCGGCCCCGTCTGGCGCGGTGGCGAATGGAAACTCCGCAACATCACCGACTACATGACCACCGCCGCGTTCAGTTTACTCAACCACGCCGCCGACAACCGCGAACTTTGGCTGTCGAGGTTTTACGATATTGGGAAAGAAGCCGTGCGGCCAAGAAAGGCTGGTGAGCTTCATTCCATAATCGTGAATGAGCCCGAAAATATGCAGTGGTTCACGCTTCGCGGTTCCCTATACACGGCCGGCGTCACATTCGACCAAGCGGGTGAATTCACGTATAACGGCGTGAAATATCCAAACGGCACCACGATAATTCGGATGAATCAGCCGTACGCGGCCTTCGCGAAGGCTTTGCTGGAGGACCAGCGTTACCCGGATCTCAAAGACGCGAACGGTAACCCGATCACTCCGTACGACGTGACGGCGCACTCGCTCAACAGGTTGATGGAGGTAAAGACTGTTCCGGTCTACGAACCCCTCAGGTTCCCACCGCAGAAACCGTTTTTGCACTCAGCCGTCGCCAGTCCACCCGCACCTCCGCCGGCGAGGCGAACGATCAGGCTTTACCGCTCGGAAGCGCCGTCGATGGACGAGGGCTGGACACGTTGGGTGTTCGAAAAATATAACTGGATGGCAGATTCCGGTCCAACAATGACCTTTAAGTATTCTTCGATTCGTAACCGCGAAATGTCCGGACTCCAGGGTGACCCCCGTTCGTACATCGTGTTCCCCGACCAATCCGCAAATCAGATCCTCAACGGCTACGCGCCGGGAACGATGCCGGATGAGTACGTCGGCGGCGTCGGAAAGGAAGGCGTTGAGAATCTGAAAAAGTTTGTCGAGGCGGGCGGCACGCTCGTTTTTCTGAACCGCTCGTCGCAGTTCGCCATCGAGCAGTTCAACCTGCCGGTAAAGGACGTGACCCGCGGCCTCGCCCGAAAGGACTTTTATATCCCCGGCTCGGTCCTCCGCACCGAGCTCGACCTGACCCATCCGATCGCCAAAGGAATGCCGCAGCAGTCCATCGCCTGGTTCGAAAACTCCCCCGCCTTCGAGATCCAAACTGATCCGTTGGCGAGTGTCGGAAGCCCGACCGTCAGGGAGGGCGCCGCCGGCCTAACACGCAATTTCAGGATCATCGCCACCTATCCAAAAGACCCGAAGCAAATACTGCTCTCCGGCTGGGCCCTCGGCGCGGAAAAGATCGCTGGGAAAGCCGCGCTCGTCGAATTCACGATCGGCAAAGGCAAAATAATCCTCTTCGGCTTCCGCCCGCAATATCGCGGCCAATCGCTCGCGACCTTCCCGCTCCTGTTCAACGCGATCTCGCAATGAAACATATTTAACGCGGATCTGGTGGATTACGCGGAAAAAACCGGATAAAAGTAATATTTCAGATCCGGTTTTTTCCGCCTGATCCGCTTTATCCGCGTTAAAAATTTCGTTTCACCCTTCTAAATGTTAGCCTCTATAGTTCGCCGATGAAGGAAGATATCAAAGAAACCCGCCTCGAAAACGGCATCGTTGTTCTGACCGATCGCATGCCCGGTGTCCGCTCTGCGACGCTCGGGTTCTTCTACCGCGTCGGTTCCCGAAACGAGCCCAACGAGCTGAATGGCATCACGCATTTCATTGAGCACTGCGTCTTCAAAGGCACGGCGAAACGTTCGGCTCTCGACATTGCTATAGTGCAGGACCGGCTAGGCGGAAATCTCGACGCCTTCACAACGCACGAGGAAACCGGCTTTGTCATAAAGGTCATCGACGACCGCCTCGAAGCCGCCTTCGATCTGCTATCCGACATGCTGGTGAATCCCCGTTTCGACGAATCGGATCTCCTCAATGAACAGCAGGTGATCATCGAAGAGATGAAAATGAATGAAGATTCGCCCGAAGACCGCTTGAGCGACATCTTTCACAGCCGGTTCTTCCCCGGCCACCCCCTTGGATTGAACATCGCCGGAACGCCCGAAACGGTGCGGTCGTTCGATGCGGACCGTACGCGGTCGTATCACGCGGAGCATTTCACGCCCGAAAACCTGATCATCGTCGCGGCGGGTAACGTCGCGCACGATGAACTGATTGCCAAAGTTCAGAGTGCAGGCTTCAGCCTGTTTTCCGGTGAAGAGAACAAGCTAAAGCTTGCACTGGCAACCCCAAGCACCGCCGCTCCCGTGATCATCGAGCAGCGTGATGACCTCGAACAAGCTCATTTAATGATCGCGACGCCGATCGTCGGTGGCCGTGACGAACGTCGTTACGCCGCCGACCTTCTCGGCAGCATTCTGGGGGGCGGTTCATCGAGCCGCCTGTGGCAGAAGGTGCGTGAGGAACGCGGCCTTGCTTATTCCATCGGCGCCGGAGCCGTGATGTTTTATGATTGCGGCGTCTTCTCCGTCTCAGCAGCGGCTTCGCCGGAACATGTCGAGGAGATCACAATGATCGTCATCGATGAGTTGGGCAGCGTGGTCAGAGACGGAGTCCGCGGTGAAGAACTCGAGCTTCACAAAGATCAGGCCCGGGCGTCGATCCTTCTCAGCCTCGAAGATTCAGCCGCACGTGCCGGCGCGGTTGCGCAATCTGAGCTCATTCACGGCCGCCAGATCGGCGTCGACGAAACGCTCGCCGCGATCGACGCGGTCACGGCCAACGATGTTCGCGATCTGGCCGCTGAATATTTCCGCTCCGATTTGCTCGCCTTCGCCGCACTCGGTGATCTGGACGGCGTAAACATCTCGCGTGATTCCCTTTCCCTTTCCTGAAGCTTCCGATCGCGGCGCTCGAAGGAAAACGTTTACAATGGTTGGCCAGTGAAAATAAATCGACGACAACTTGCAGGAATAGTTTTGTTTGCCGGGTTCTCATTTATCGGATTCTTCGGGGCTTTTTTTGGGGTTTATTCCAGTTTTGCTGCGCTTGAAGGTGCCGAAAGTGCCGGGATCGGAGCAGTCGGTGATGGTATACGAAACGCGTTGGTTTCAACCGTTATAGGACTGGCGGGTTCTATTGTCGGCGTCGTGTTATTCGTTGTCGGAACGGTAAAACGAGATCGCATCAAACATAGCGAATAGGATCCTCAACCATTGCCTTTCGAAAACCACGCAGCCGCAGCGCGCAGGAATCACACGTGCCACATGCTAGTTCCTCATTCCGATAGCATGACCACGTGAGATGCAGCGGTGCGTTTAGCTCGATTCCCTT
>JAICPV010000493.1 GCA_025929655.1 Pyrinomonadaceae bacterium | reverse complement strand
TTACGGAAGCTGATCATTCCATCCCGGATCTCGATCTGCTTACCGGCGCGTTATTTTGACATGCCCGATTGATCAGCGATCAATCGGGCATTTTTCTGTTACTTGCATGCCGATGCGTCAATTATCACATGGCAACGCGCTTGCCCTATCTAGGTTGACAGCCGGCACCAGGCCCCTCTGGTCGCTGGCTTGGTCGGTTTAACTCCTTCGGTTCTCCATCGCTTCGACGGTGCTTCTCAAACCCTCCTCCACCATGATTTTCGGGCTATAACCGAGAATACGGCGGGCCAGAGCAATATCGGCCAAGGAGTGGCGCACGTCGCCAGATTTGGCCTCGGCGTAAATCACCGTTGATTCGACCCCTAAAACACGCTCGATCAACTGTATAAGGTTGTTTAAAGTAATACGCTTCCCACACCCTATGTTGAAAACCTTTCCAGGGGCATCATCAACCTTGCTCGCGAGCAGATTGGCGTCGACGACATTATCGACGTAGGTAAAATCGCGCGACTGTTCGCCATCTCCGTAGACAGTAATCGATTTCTTCGCCGAAAGCGCGCTGATAAATTTTGGAATAACCGCCGAATATTCAGAATAGGGATCCTGACTCGGACCGAAAACATTGAAATACCTTAAGCTGACAGTTTCCAAACGATAGAGATCGAAGTACAGCTTGCAGTAGCGCTCACCGACCACTTTCTGTAGGGCATAGGGAGAGAGCGGATTAGGAGACATCGCCTCAGTTTTGGGGAGAACTTCCGTATCGCCATAAGCGGATGACGATGCCGCATAAATAAACCGGCGAACGCCCGCCCTTCGGCAGCTCTCCAGAAGATTCAAAGTCGCCGTAACATTCGCCCGGTTCGTAGCGATCGGATCATCGACGGATCGCTGCACGGACGGTACAGCGGCCTGGTGAAAAACACATTCAACCCCATCGGCAACCTCGTCACTGACCCGATCATCGGCCAAATCTCCTTCTATAAACTCCACCGACTCCTGCAGATCTTTGAGACGATCCAGTTGACCGGTCGAAAGATTGTCGACGACGCGTACCGCGGCCCCTTCCGTAACGAGCTTTCTTACGAGATGGGACCCGATGAAACCAGCGCCGCCGGTAACTAGGTAGCGGGTAGACATTTGCGTTATTCGTCAAATAGGCCGGCGACTGACAAAACCGATGTTACCGACTTCAGCCAAGGCTGATCACGATTGATGCCGCTGTTTTCGCTTGCGGTTTGATCCGGGCAATTTTGTCTCTAGTTGACTTCTGAATTCAATCCGGCGAAGTCTGCTAATTGACTTGTGGCCTGGAAGTCGAACTCGGTTTTCTTCCGGTGCTGAGGCTCCAGTTCACGTCTTTGCGAAGGTTACACTTGGCGATTCCCATCGCTTGCCAGATAAAAATGATCACACGCCAGGGAAGCCGCTAATTGCGTTTTATGTAGACACTCACTTAACCGTTCGGCAACCGCACGAACGTGAGGTTCGTCGAGCATAGTCAGATGATCGCCAGGAACTTCGTGAATTTCCAAACCATCAGCAAACATTCCGGTCCAGCCACGCTCGGAATCGTCGCAATCACCTATTGTGCCTCCTGTGGACCGCAATAAAACGGCCCGGCCCGGGTATATCTGCGGCATATGATTTCGCAGGGCATGATCATAAACCATGGACAGATTTTTGGATGTAACTGAAAATGGCTGGCCCACTAGGAAAGATTTGTAAAGGATGCGCCAAAAAATTCGCCGAGCTTGTCCAACCACGAGGCCTGTCCTCTCCGATACGTAGGCGACCCGTTTTTTTAGCCCGTGTCGTTTAAGTGCTTTCCAATGACGTGGCAACCTTCGGAAAAAAGACAAACTTTTCGATTGAGGACCATAGGTGTCAAGCAGTGCCAGCAAGCCTATTTTCTCACCCTGAGCATGAAGCAATTGTGCCATTTCGAACGCGACAATCCCATCTGAAGAATATCCGGCGAGATAGTACGGGCCGTTAGGTTGAACAGTACGTATAGACTGGACGTAACTAGCCGCTATTTCTTTCAAACTGATCGACGTAATCTGCGTTTCGAACATTCCTAAAAATGAAAGTCCGTAGACAGGCTGATCCGGATCAAGATAAGCAGCCAACGAAATTCCTCCGCTTATAACGAACAGAGGAGACTTTGATCCTTCAGGTTTAATTTCGACCAGACAGTTCTTTGGCGGAACCCATCCTTCCGCACGAATAACGTTCGCTAATTGTTCAATCGTTGGAGCGGCGAATACCGCTGCGATTGGAAGATCTTTTCCCAATTGTTT
>JAICPV010000304.1 GCA_025929655.1 Pyrinomonadaceae bacterium | reverse complement strand
GTCGACAGGCTAACAGCCTGTCGTACAACACAAATGGCAGACGAGACTAAAACTGAAGAGCAGAAACCGGAAGTGCCGCCGATGCCGCAGCCGTTCGAGATACCGATCTTGCCGCTGCAAAATACGACGTTGTTTCCCGAGACGGTCGTGCCGCTCGCCGTGGGCCGCGATCGCTCTATGTTGGCGGTAGAAGCCTCGCTGGCGACTGAAGAAAAGCTCCTCGGCTGCATCACGACGAAAACCGAAAACGTTACCGGCGACGACGCCAAGTTCGAAGACCTCTACAAGGTCGGCACGATCGTAAGCATCAAGCGAATGATGCGCAACGACGGTGTAATGCAGCTGATCGTACAGGGACTCGACCGTTTCCAAATCGTCGAATGGCAGAAAGACACTCCGTACATCACCGCAAAGATCGAAGTGCTGCCCGACCTGATCCGCCGCGATGAAGAAGAGATCGAAGCGTTGAAGCGAAACATCCAGGGAATGGTGCAGGAAGCGCTCGCGCTTTTGCCGAACGTGCCGCCGGAGATCCGAATGGCGGTGATGACGCAGCAGAACCCCATCCAGCTTTCCTATTTCATGGCCTCCGTTCTCGATCTTGGGACCGAGACAGAGCAGAAGATGCTCGAGTCCAACTCCGTCGACGGTTTGCTTACGCTCACGCACGCTGCCCTGGCGCGCGAGCTTGAGATCATGCAGATCCGATCGAAGATCGCGAACGAAGCGCAGACCGAGATGGACAAGTCGCAGCGCGATTACGTTCTTCGGCAGCAGCTAAAGGCGATCCAGAAGGAACTCGGCGAAGACGAAACGGGCGAAAAAGCCGAAGCCGGCCAGCTTCGCGAACGATTGGAAAAAGCGGACCTGCCGGAAGATGTTCGGAAAGAAGCGGAACGCGAGCTGAAGCGCATGGAGCAGCTCCCGCAGACGGCCCCGGATTTCCACGTCATCCGAACCTATCTCGAGTACGTCCTCGAGCTGCCGTGGAAAAAGTCGAGCGAAGAGCGGCTCGACCTCGCGGAAGCGAGAAAGATACTTGATGAAGACCATTACGGCCTGGAAGATATAAAGGAACGCATTCTCGAATCGCTGGCTGTTGTAAAACTACGCCCTGATGGCAAATCGCCTATTTTGTTATTTGTCGGCCCGCCGGGAGTCGGTAAAACGTCCCTTGGCCGCTCGATCGCACGTGCGTTGAATCGGGAATTCGAAAGAATGTCGCTCGGCGGTATGCGCGACGAAGCCGAGCTTCGAGGTCATCGCCGCACGTACATCGGCGCCATGCCCGGCCGTATCATCCAGGCGCTCCGACGCGTGGGCGTGAACAATCCGGTGATGATGCTTGATGAGATCGACAAGCTCGGAAACGATTACCGCGGCGATCCGGCGTCCGCGCTTCTCGAAATCCTGGACCCGGCGCAGAACAACACGTTCCGAGATCATTACCTCGATCTGCCCTTCGATCTTTCTAAGGTATTTTTCATCGCAACTGCCAATCAGCTCGGTCCGATACCGCTGCCGCTTCGCGACCGAATGGAGATCATTTTCCTCGCAGGCTACAGCGACCGAGAAAAACTGAACATCGCGAAACAATATCTCGTTCCGCGGCAGATCACCGAGAACGGCCTGAAACCCGAGCAATTCGAGATCACCGACGAGGCGATAAATCTTCTCACGTCGCGCTATACGCGCGAGGCCGGCGTTCGGCAGCTCGAACGTTCGATAGGCAATATCGCAAGGAAAATCGCTCTGAAGGTCGCAGAAGGCAACGCGGCCCCTGAGAACGGCGAAACGGACGGCGCGGAAACGAAATTCGTCATAACTCCAGACGAGGTCAGAACGCTCCTCGGGCCGCCGCGTTTTTTTCCGGAGACGGCACGCGAGGAAATGCCGGTCGGCGTCGCAACGGGAATGGCATGGACCGAAATGGGCGGCGAGGTTCTTTTTATCGAAGCAACGATGCTGCCAGGAAGCAGCGGACTCACGCTCACCGGCCAGCTCGGCGAGGTTATGAAGGAATCGGCACAGGCGGCACGCAGCTATCTGTGGTCGCACGCGCCCGAGTTCGGCCTGGATTCAACCTTCATTAAAGAGAATGGGGTGCATCTTCACGTCCCCGCCGGTGCGATCCCGAAAGACGGGCCGAGCGCGGGCGTGACAATGGCGACCGCTCTCGCATCGCTCTACACCGGGCGAAAGGTCCGCAACGACACGTCGATGACGGGCGAGATCACCCTCTCGGGATTAGTGTTTCCGGTTGGCGGCATCAAGGAAAAGGTACTCGCCGCGCACCGTGCCGGGATCCGGCGGATCATCCTTCCCGCGCAAAACGAGAACGATATCGAAGAAATTCCCGAAGACGTTAGGAAGGAGCTCGAGATCATTCCCGCGAAACGCGTCAGCGACGTCCTCAGCGCGGCGTTGGAAGCGGAGCCGTCCGCCGATCACAACGGATTCGTGCTTCCGAAAATCGAGCCTAAAGGCGCCGACAGCCCCTCGGAACCCCTGATCGCGAAGGAACAGGGTGAATGAAGCGGCTGATCGAGCCGGATTTTTCAGATCGAAACAACTAACGTTTTGCCAGAGCTGGAAGCCCGGCCGTTCGGATCAGATCTTCACCCTTGACGGTTCAGCTACAGGTATCGCAAAATTGACTCCGAATTTGACCTTGCCGACCAGCCGCCCACACGGCGAAAGAAAGAGCAATAAATTTACGAAAAGCTCAGTTTGTCGTTTTTTTCAGTAGAGAATTGCGTTTGAAAAATTGTATGCTTACAGGTTAGACGTTTGGTTGGCGGCCTTTTAGTAGGTTCGCGGATCGGGTCCGGCCCGGAAGCAAGCTCACACCGTTCGACAGATCTCTAAGACAAATCCAAGATCAGTACAACCGAAAATGGCATTTAAATCTTTATTCAGCTTGTTTTCCAGCGACCTCGCGATCGATCTGGGCACGGCAAATACGCTCGTTTACGCGAAGGGCCGCGGCATCGTCGTCAGCGAGCCGTCCATCGTAGCGATCAACAAAGTAACGAACCAGGTCGAAGCCGTCGGCCGCGACGCGAAGGAGATGCTCGGCCGGACGCCGGGCAACATCGTCGCCATCCGACCGATGAAGGACGGCGTCATCGCCAATTTCGAAGTAACGGAGAAGATGCTGCAGCACTTCATCCGCAAGGCCCACAACGGCAAATCGTGGGTGCGGCCGCGGGTCGTCATCGGGATCCCTTCAGAGATCACGCAGGTCGAACGCAGGGCGGTCGAGGATTCGGCATATCGAGCCAAGGCGAGCGAGGTCTACCTCGTCGAAGAGGCAATGGCTGCGGCCATCGGCGCCGGCCTTCCTATCACAGAGCCGCACGGCAACATGGTCGTCGATATTGGCGGCGGCACCACCGATATTGCAGTTATCTCGCTGTCTGGCATCGTTTACTCAAGAGCCGTCCGGGTCGCGGGCAACGAGATGGACGATTCGATCACTCAGTACATCAAGCGAAAATACAATCTCCTGATCGGTGAACGGACCGCCGAAGCGATCAAGATCGCGTTGGGAAGCGCGTTTCCGCTTGATGAGCCGCTCTCGATGGACGTTCGCGGACGCAACCTGATCGAAGGTATTCCGAAGACGATCACGATGACCGATGAAGAGGTCCGCGAAGCTCTTTCCGATTCGGTTTCGACCATCATCAACGCGGTTCGTGTCGCCCTTGAACGCACTCCTCCCGAGCTTTCGGCAGATATCGTCGAGCGCGGCATCGTTCTTACCGGCGGCGGAGCACTTCTAAAGAATCTGGACAAACGCCTGATGATCGAAACCGGGCTGCCGGTCGTGATCGCGGACGATCCGCTCTCTTCGGTCGTGCTCGGAACGGGCAAAATGCTCTCCGACATCGAGCTTCTCAAGCGCGTCAAGTGGGACAATTCGCTTATGACTGGTAATTAAGAGTTCCAGGTTCCAAGTTCCAGGT
>JAICPV010000093.1 GCA_025929655.1 Pyrinomonadaceae bacterium | reverse complement strand
TGCGGAAAGATCTTCCAGCGTTTTCGGTTTCAGGCGGCGGCATATCTCCTGCATCCCGGACGATTCAAATTGGAATATCGCGTCCGTTCGGCCGTCACCGAAAAGCTGCATCGTTTTAGGATCGTTCAGCGAAACGTTCGCCCAACCGATCGACGCGCCTTCGCGTTCCTTTATCGAAGCGAGGCAGTCTGCGATGATCGTCAGCGTGGTGAGGCCGAGGAAATCCATCTTCAGCATCCCGATCTTTTCCAGGTCGCCCATTTCATACTGGCTCGTAAATTCGTTTTTCGGCGAGGTCGCGACTGGAACGATCTCGTGCAGCGGTTTCGGTGAGATCACAACCCCGGCCGCGTGCACCGACGAATGCCGCGCACAGCCTTCGATGCGAAGCGCGAGGTCGATCAGCTCGTTAACCTTCGGGTCGGACGCCATCATCGATTTCAATTCCGGAACGCGTTCGATAGCTTCGGAGATGCTGATATTGCGTCCGCGGAATGGCGGCGGGATCAGCTTGGCAACCTTTTCGACGTCGCCGTACGGCATGTTTAACGCGCGGCCGACGTCCTTGATCGCAGCACGGGAGGCCATTGTTCCAAATGTGATTATCTGGCAGACGGAATCGCGGCCATACAGCTCCGCGACGTGATCGATCACTTCCGCGCGCCCTCGAATGCAAAAATCGATGTCGATATCAGGCATCGAAACGCGCTCAGGATTAAGGAAGCGTTCAAAGAATAGATCGTATTGCAGAGGATCGACGTCGGTGATGCCAAGGCAGTACGCCACAAGCGAGCCGGCGGCCGAACCTCGCCCAGGACCGACCGGAATGCCGCGTTCCCGCGCGAACTTTATGAACTCCCAGACGATCAGGAAGTATCCTGCATAGCCCATCCGCTCGATCACGGAAAGCTCGAGCGCGAGCCGCTCTTGATATTTGCTCGTAGAATACTTCAGCGTGCCGGCGGCGATCATCGGCTGGAAGACCGTTTTGTCGCGATGCTCGAATCCTTCCTTTACTACCTGGCGCAAATAATCGTCGGGCAACTCTGAAGGGAATCCTTTCGGAATAGGGAAGCGGGGAAGTTTGAGGTCTGTGCCTTTCACGTCGAGCTCGACATCGCACTTCTCAGCAATGCGGCACGTGTTCGACAGCGCCTCGGGAAAATCTTTTCCGAAGAACGCAAACATCTCGTCGGCAGATCGAACGTAATATTCGTCACTCCCGAGCGAATATCCGAACTGTTCGGAATAGGTCCGGCCTGCTCCGACGCAGTTCAATATCTCGTGCGCCTTCGCATCTTCGCGCGTCAGATAGTGCGCATCGTTGGTGGCAGCCAGAGGAATATCCATCGTCCGGCCAAGCTGCACCATGCTTTCAAACACAGCACCGTCGCTGAGCATGTGGGGCTGGATCTCGATGAAGAAATTTCCGTCACCGAACATTTCTAAGAACTCGTCCGCGGCTTTTTTCGCACGATCGCGGTCGCTCCGAAGATAATGGTACAGCGACCCGTTTCGCCCTCCGGATAAAGCGATCAGCCCCTTGCCGCGTTTCGAAAGTAATTCGAGATCGATGCGTGGCCGATTGTAATAACCATCCGTGTACGCCTTCGACGCCAGATAGACCAGATTCTGGAATCCTTCGTTGTCGCGGGCGAGGAGCACCAAATTGTAATGCGGTTTTTCGCCCGGGGCGGCTGCTGCCGATTTATCAAACCTGCTTCCCGACGCCACATAAGCTTCGTACCCGATCACCGGATGAAGCCCTTCCTTCTTCATCGTCATGTAGAAAGAAACGGCCCCGAACATGTTTCCGTAATCGGTCACGGCACACGCTTTAAAGCTGTTTTCCTTCAAATGCTTCGCAAGCGGTTTGTATTGGATTGTGCTCTGCAACAAGCTATAATCCGAGTGAAGATGCAAATGTACGAAGTCTCGTTGGGTGAAGGCGGGCTGACTCATTTCTTGCGGTACTATGAAGAAAGTCTACCTTGAAACCTACGGCTGTCAAATGAACGTTTCCGATTCGGAACGCGTCGCGACGTCGTTGGTTTCGAAGGGTTACGAGATCACGACGGACGAGAATTCGGCGGACATAATCCTGCTGAATACGTGCTCGGTCCGCGAAAAAGCAGAGCAGAAACTATACACGCGCGTCGGGCGGCTTCGGGCTTCGCACGTAAAAAAACCGATGATCGGGGTGATGGGCTGCGTCGCGCAGCTCGAAGGCGAAACGCTCTTCAAAAAGATCAACGGCGTCGATTTTGTGGTCGGGACTCGCGCGGTCGGACGCTTGTCCGATGCAATACAAAATGTGCTCGAACACGGCAGGGGTTACAGTGATCTCGGGGAAAGAGAATTTGACTACGATTGGTCAGTTTCGGACGCCCAGCTTCATTCGCCGTACGTCGCTTTTATTCCCATAATCGAGGGCTGCAATAAATTCTGCACTTATTGCATCGTCCCGTTTTCGCGCGGTCGCGAGCGTAGCCTGCCGGCCTCTGACATTATCCGAAATGTACTGCAGCTTCGCCGTCGCGGGATCAAGGAGATCCATTTGATCGGACAGAACGTGAACAGCTATAGGCCGATGACCGAATCGGGTTTGGAAGGTTTCGAAGGAAGGACGCCTTTCTCGCGTTTGCTTCGAGCAGTCGCCGCGACAGGGATGGAGAGGATCAAATTCAACACCTCATTTCCGCGGGATTTTCATGCCGACATCGTGGACGCGATCGATGAGCACGAGAATCTCTGCAATTGGGTACATTTGCCGGTCCAGTCGGGCAGCGATGATGTCCTTCGCCGAATGAAACGCCTGCATACGATCGAGCGGTATTTCAACATCATCGACAAGGTCAAATCGTCGCCGAGGGACGTTTCACTTACGACGGATATAATTGTCGGATTTCCAGGCGAAACGGAAGATGATTTTCTTAAGACTGTCGAGATGGTCGAGTACTGCAAATTCGATTCGTCATATATATTCAAGTACTCTCCGCGCCCGGGAACACCCGCATATGAGATGTCAGATAATGTGAACGCCGGGGAGAAAACCCGGCGCTTTCGACACCTCGAGGAAGTGCAACGCCGCATTCAGAATGAAAACTTGCAAAGGTATCTTGGTAGGACGCTGGACGTTCTTGCTGAAAAACCTGCCGCAAAATCTGATGGCGACCTGACGGGGCATTCGACTTGCCATCGCGTGGTGAACTTTCCGGGAGAAAAAGTACTACTGGGCGAGACCGTAAAGGTAGCGATCACGGAGATCAAATCAAACTCACTATACGGCGAGGTGGTAGCAGCCGCATGATGGAAAACGACAACGACCTTATCGAAGTTAAGATCGGCGCTCTCATAATGGACCCGAACACGAACACGCCCATCGTGGTGCTGAAGGGGATCGAGTCGGAGACCGTTTTGCCGATATGGGTTGGCGCGTTCGAGGCGAACGCCATCGCGCTTGAGATCGAAAAGATCGTGCCTCAGCGACCTATGACCCACGACCTGCTTCGCAACGTCATCATCGAATGCGGCCTTCACGCTTCGCGTGTGATCGTCACGGACCTGCTTGATAACACGTTCTACGCATCAGTCGAGCTTACGGACGAGAACGACGCACTTGTGACGCTGGACGCCCGCCCGTCTGATGCTATCGCTCTGGCGCTTAGGCTGGATTGTCCCATCTTCGTTCGACAGAAAGTGCTCGATCTTTCTGCCCGTACGCAGCAGGCCGATGACGACGCGAAGGACTCGGCCTCCGGCATCGACGAATGGCCGGAGCTTATCGGTTGATTTTAACTACCCGGTACGCCAAAGTTCTGATATCATAATCGCGTTCATTTCTAACTCGCGCCAGCGGGAATTCCTGACAATTTGATGATCATCGTAATCGCAAATCAAAAAGGCGGTGTCGGGAAGACCACTACCGCTATCAATCTCGCTGCAGCCTGCGCTGCAAAGGGGAAAAAGGTCCTTCTAATCGACCTCGACCCGCAAAGCAATTCTTCGCTCTCGTTCATCGATCCATCACGCGTCAACGGCGGTTCGTACGAGATGTTCACGGAGCTGAGCGAGCCGATCGAGAAATACATCTACACGACTGATGTTGAAAATTTGAGCCTGATACCCGCGCGAATCAGCCTGGCCAAATTGGAGGCAAAACTGATCGGCGATTTCGACGCCGCATTCAAGCTGCGCGACCGTCTGCAAAAAGTAAAAGGGAACTACGATCTGATCATCATTGACACTCCGCCGACACTCGGTCTGATAACTGTGAACGCGCTCGTAGCGGCGAACCATGTTTTGGTCCCGATCCAATCCTCGTATTTCGCACTGGAGGGAACTGACGACCTGCTGGAAACGATCGAAAAGATCCGGTCCCGGCCGAACCCGGAATTGAATCTACTCGGGGTCCTTGTGACTCTCTTCGACAGGCGCACTTTGCTTTCGAAGGACGTGGACGCACATATACGAAAAGTGTTCGGGAAGAAAACATTCAAGACCGTTATTTCGCGAAGCGTCCGGCTCGAAGAGTCGCCGGCGCACAAGAAACCGATAATGTATTACGCTCCGAGGTCAAGTGGGGCGCAAGAATACGAAAGCCTTGCGAAAGAGGTTTTAAGACGTATCTGAGATTTCCGTACCGGGCCCTAATACAGTCGCCTGTTGCGAAAGGAGAAAGGTCATGCTTCGAAGTGATCACAATTTAATGATCAGTCAAGGTTCAAATTTTACGACGCTGCGGTTAATGGATAAACAGGAAAAGACGGGAAGTTTTATGCGCACGACGGTGACGGGCGCATGGAAGCACACGAGCAAAAGCCATAACGATAAGGAAATACAGTTTACGAGCGTCCATCCGGAGCACCTTTACTTCGAGTACCTGAGCCTGTCGAATATTTTGTACGTCGGCACAAAAATGGGGCGTGCTTCGCATAAAGCAGGAGAGGAGGTTTCGATCGATGTTATCGTCACATGTCTCGGCGTGATGCGAGGTGCCGATGGAACGTTCAAAGCTGCGTCCGGAAAGGAAGGAAAGGGCATGCTGGCGACAGACTGGGCGAAGCCTCATTTTACGAAAGGCGACATCGAATGGCATTTCAGTAACGGTTCGTAGAACCTACCTTTGGTAGAAACAAAATGGAGGTGCTTAAACGTGTCTAAAGGCGGATTACCTACAGGTGTGAAGATGCGTCACGATGCTCACTACGTCGAAGCCATTTCCCATCAAAGTCGTGCGATCGGAAAAACGATCAATATCGACTTGATCGAGCCAAATCCCGAACAACCGCGAAGTGAGTTTGGAGACCTTAAGGAGCTGACCGCGTCCATCAGGGAAAAAGGCGTTCTGGAGCCACTGCTGGTAAAGCCGAAACCTGAAGGGGGCTGGATGATCATCGCGGGCGAGCGCCGCTGGAGGGCCTCGAAAGCCGCCGGTCTAAAAGAAGTGCCGTGTGTCGAGATCGACACCGACGAAAAGGGAGTCGCCGAGATCGCTCTCATCGAAAACCTTCAGCGGAAAGACCTGAACGTCTGGGAAGAGGCCGACGGGCTTCTCGCCCTCGCGAATAAGTTCGGCTACACCCAGGACGACATCGCCCAAAAGATCAGCAAAAGCCGCTCGACCGTGACCGAATTCATGACGATCGCCGGATTGCCGCAGGAAATTCGAGCGCGTTGCCGCCAGGCAAACATTTCGTCCAAATCCGCGCTCCTGGAAGTCGCACGCCAGTTCGACGACAAGGCGATGCACGAATTTTTAGACGCCATTATTTCCGGCGAGAAAACTCCCCATTCGAAACAACTGAAGACCGTCCCTCAAAAGCCGCAATCCAATAAGCCTGAAGCGCTTAAGCCCGAACCTTTGTCGAAAGAAGAAATGAACGGCTTCGCGTTCACTTACTCCGGCCAGAATCCGGCGTTCGATCTGACGCTAAAGTTTCAACATCCGGAGACCGCGACCCGAGGGGAAATACTCAGAGCGCTTAAACAAGCTTTCGATTCCGTAAAAACCGACGTTTCGGAAGCAGGCTAGCTCTGACGGGGTAAATTACATAATCTCTATTATCGGACGCGAATGGTAAATACGCGTCAGTGCCCTTCGGCGCCGATCCGCAATAATAGACGCACCCGAGCTTCCATTTCTCTAAATACTGGTCCGTAATCTCAAGGCGTGGGCCAAATCGATTTTCCTGCGCCGACCTTGCCGGCCTTGTTCCTGCTAGATTCATCTTTGACACTCTTTCCGCAAAGGGTTACCATTACCGTTTTGATATTTTCGTATATATTCGTCCTATATATTCCACGAGGAGTTAACCAAAACATTGAGTAACGGGAATTTTCTATTCACTTCGGAGTCTGTGACCGAGGGTCATCCGGATAAAATTGCAGATAATATAAGTGATGCGATACTTGACGCGATTTTGACCCAGGATCCGACAGCACGTGTTGCCTGCGAAACCCTTGTAACGACAGGACTTGCGGTCGTGGCGGGTGAGATCACTACTACGGCGACGGTCAACTATAAGCAGATAATCCGCGATACTATCCACGAGATCGGGTACAACGACGCTTCGTATGGCTACGACGCGAATACATGCTCGGTGGTCGATGCGATCGGCACGCAAAGTCCCGATATAGCGCAGGGTGTGGACCATGGCGGCGCGGGTGATCAGGGTCTGATGTTCGGATATGCCTGCAACGAGACGCCCGAGCTGATGCCGATGCCGATCCAGATGGCTCACAATCTTACCCGCAAATTGAGCGAGGTTCGCCGTGACGGTACGATTCCCTACCTGCGTCCCGACGGCAAAACACAGGTATCGATCGAATACCGCGACGGAAAGCCTTTCCGCGTCGAAGCGGTCGTTGTTTCCACTCAAACCGCCGACGTCGATATCGAACAGATCTGCACCGACGTGATGGAAAAGGTCATCAGGCCCGTTATCGACCCGAATTTACTGGACGAAAACACGAAATATCACATTAACCCTACCGGTCGGTTTGTTGTCGGCGGCCCGATGGGCGACGCCGGAGTAACCGGTCGCAAGATCATCGTCGACACCTACGGCGGCTATGCCCCGCACGGCGGCGGTGCTTTTTCGGGCAAAGACCCGACCAAGGTCGACCGCTCCGCTGCTTATATGGCGCGGTACATTGCAAAGAATATCGTCGCCGCCGGGTTAGCTGAAAAATGCACCGTTCAGTTAGCTTATGCGATCGGCGTTGCCGATCCGGTGTCGGTGAATATCGACACGCACGGCACCGGCAAGGTAGATGAAGACAGGCTTTCCGAGGCCGTACGCAAGAATTTCGAGCTTACTCCGAAAGGCATTATCGACATGCTCGATCTTCGCCGCCCGATCTTTAAGGCGACAGCCCGATTCGGGCATTTCGGCCGCACGAACGACGAATTCACATGGGAAAAGACCGACAAGCCAGCTGCCCTGCTCGGTGCCCTCCGCGACGCAGCTACTGTCTAGGGAGCGGCGACACTCCTGTCGCCACGACCGCCGCCGCGGCGTTCGAAAAACGGAACTAGTATTCAAGCGTAATTTCGCCCTAAGGGCTCATGAC
>JAICPV010000232.1 GCA_025929655.1 Pyrinomonadaceae bacterium | reverse complement strand
GTCGCGTGTGCCGCCGCGATAGTATTCCTGATCGTGGACCAGACAGCATGGCTTTATGTGCGTGTCGGGGATCAGCGTACAGCCGTCGCTTTTTTCACCGTTCGGCAGGACTTCGATGTCGGAGGGCTGCGCAGCGACGCCGGCGCTCAGGATCAGCAAAACGAACGTAACTGCGAATAAAGATGTGGAGTGTCTACCCGAACGCATTTCAACCAGCCGTACGCGCCCCAGGGCGCTTTAACCGCTTTGGATACATGGGGAACCCCGAGGTGATGTCCGCCACATCCTTTCGGACCTTTTCCTTAAGCGATTCGGATTCCGGATCTTTGATCACCGCTGCAATAAGTTCGCCGATCTTCCGCATCTCATCTTCTTTCATTCCACGCGTAGTGAGCGCGGGGGTTCCCAGCCTGACGCCCGACGCAACAAATGGCTTCTGCGTGTCGAAAGGGATCGTGTTCTTATTTACCGTGATCTGGACTTCCTCAAGGGCTTTTTCGGCAGCTTTCCCGGTGATGCCTTTGCCGTCCATATAGACGTCTACAAGCAAAAGATGGTTGTCGGTACCGCCAGAAACGAGCCTTAATCCAGCATTCGATAATGTTTCGGCAAGCACTTTCGCGTTGGCTACGATCTGCTGCTGATACGCCTTGAAATCGTCGCGAAGCGCCTCGCCGAACGAAACTGCCTTCGCGGCAATTATGTGCACGAGCGGCCCGCCCTGCACGCCGGGAAACACACGCCGGTCCACGTCCTTTGCAAACTCGTCTTTGCAAAGTACCAACCCGCCGCGCGGGCCGCGCAGGGTTTTATGCGTCGTGGTCGTAACGTACTCGCAATGCGGAACTGGCGAGGGATGCAGGCCGGTCGCTACCAAACCGGCGATGTGCGCGATATCGGCCATCACTTTAGCGCCAACGCTCTTTGAGATCTGCCCGATCCGTTCGAAATCGATCGTCCGCGGATACGCTGACGCACCGCAGATAAGGAGTTTCGGCCGACTTTCTTCCGCGATCTTTTGCAGCTCATCGTAATCGATCTGCTCGGTGTCTTTGTTCACGCCGTAGTCCGCGACCTTGTAATTCAGTCCCGAAAAATTCAGCGGATGCCCGTGCGTCAAATGTCCGCCGTGCGAGAGGTTCATCCCGAGGATCTGATCGCCATGCTCCAACGCTGCCAGTAGCACAGCCATGTTGGCCTGTGCGCCCGAATGCGGCTGTACGTTCGCATGTTCGGCCCCGAATAGCTGCTTCGCTCGGTCGATCGCCGCCTGCTCGACGACATCGGCAAACTCGCAACCGCCGTAATACCGCTTTCCTGGATAACCCTCGGCATACTTGTTTGTAAACGCAGTGCCCATCGCCTGCAGCACCGCCTCCGACACAAAATTCTCCGACGCGATCAGCTCCAGCCCGTCCGTCTGCCTCCGCACGTCGTCATCGATGGCCTCGCTGATCAGCGGATCAACCTCGGAAATATTGGCGGTGAAAAAACTATTGTTTGTCATTATCAAAAATTGAAATCAGCTTTTCTTCTTTTTCCTCAGGTTCGTTATCCTCACCGACAAGTACATGTTCTGAAATTCTAAGAAACGACGGCAAGACCCAAACAATCAAAAGTGCAAAAGTAATCGTCGCCATTTGTGTATATTCGCGCATATCTTTTACGAGTCTTTCTACAGTTTCATTCGTTCTCTGAATAGCAGTTTTTGCATCTTCGATGCTTTGAATGTGGGCCGGCTCCGTGTCGATATAGTAAGCGAAACTTGGTTCGGTTATGAATCCGACGAGAAAAACACTTAGCAAAACCAAAAAGGAAATCCGAAGACGCAGCAATTCCTTGTCAACCCGTGTTAGCCCTCGACCTTTATATAAATAGAGAATTCCGGCGGCCGCCAGAATCGCTATCAAAAGATCCACCTTCCACGAAAATACCATCAGAATGCCTCTATATCAGTTCCTCCGGCTTTGCTCCGTGAATCCGTTCGAAAATAAATTCCTGTGCTTCTTTGTCAGAGAGATCTTGCGGCATTCCAATGCGAGCAAATTCTTTTGCATCCTCGTACAACTGAGCGCACATCAGTAACCGCTCTTCGACGGATTTCGACATCACGACGTCGTGAACTAGTTGTTTGGCGATCTGTGTTGTGTCTTCCATTGGGCAACTTCAGCCCAAATTTCATCCAGTCGCAACCGAGCTATCCAGCCAGCTACATAAGCTGAATCATATGCCGAGGCCGTTAGATTGGCAATATCGCGGATCTGCATTTCAGAATGCGAGTCCTTTGCCCAACTAAGTTTCGCGATGATCAGATCTTCTTTGGTTGTTGTCCAGAACTCGATTCCAGAAACAGTTTCCTTGTAGCGACGTGCAAAGCTAGCTCGTGCAAAGTCCGTGTCCTTTTGGATTATGCAGTCAACCTTTCCGCCGTGCGCATGATTGATAACATTGAACATTCCTCTTCGACTTAAAGCATTTCGAATCGATTCTTCGCTGATATAGTATTCGTCCTGAAAGATGTTAATAAAGGGCGTCAGATCCCGTTGAGCAAGTTCGATAACCACATCGATGTCTCTGGTCATCCTTATTTCGCCATACGCGCTCATCGCATACGAACCGGTGACCATATACTCGATTCCGAGTTCGTCGACTTTCGTCACAAAATCTCGCAGCGTCTCGATCATAGACACGCCTTGATTCATTTGAACATCTCCGAAATTCTTCCTTCGTCCAGAACCGTTATTCCAAGACTTTCCGCTTTCGCCAGCTTCGAACCCGCATCTTCACCCGCAACTACAAAATCGGTTTTCTTGCTGACAGATGACGAAACGCGGCCGCCGCGGTCTTCTATCAGTTTAGCGGCCTCGTCGCGGGTGTAGTTTTCGAGCTTGCCGGTGAGGACAAACGTCTTTCCTTGAAAGCGTTCGTCTGAAACGAAATTGGCAGCGCCTTCTACTTCCAATTGAACACCGGCCGCATGCAAGCGGTCTATGAGATCTAAATGTTTTGGATCGCGGAACCACTCGTGCACACTTTCGGCAACCGCGAGGCCGATCTCGGGAATGTCGTCAAGCTCTTCGACCGATGCTGCCGCAAGTTTATCGATACTGCGAAAATGCTTTGCGAGGATCTTCGCATAACGTTCGCCGACGTGCCGGATGTCGATGCCGTAGAGCAGACGTTGAAGGCCGTGCGTTTTGCTGGCTTCGATCTGGTCGATCAGTTTGCGTGCGGACTTTTCTGCCCGGCGTTCGAGACTAGCGATGTCTTCGACCGTAAGCTTGTAAATGTCGGCGACATTTTTAACCATTCCGCTATCAACGAGCGTATCGATCAAAACCCAGCCAAGGCCCTCGATGTCCATAGCTTTTCGCGACGCAAAATATCCGATACGCGCCTTTACCTTCGCCGGACAATCCGGATTTGTGCAGCGACGGACAGCCTCGCCCTCGGGCCGAACCGCGTCCCATTTGCATTCGGGACAAATGGTCGGAAACTTAAAGCGTTTTTCACTGCCGTCGCGTTTTTCTTTCACGACGGCTAAAACCTGCGGGATGATATCGCCGCTTTTTTCGATCTCGACCGTGTCGCCGATCTTGATATCGAGTCGTCTGATCTCATCCTCGTTATGCAGCGACGCACGCGCGACAGTTGTTCCTGCGAGCAGGACTGGTTCGAGGTCGGCGACCGGTGTCAGAGCGCCCGTTCGCCCGACTTGCACGCGAATGCCCAGCAACTTCGTAGTTGCCTTTCGCGCGGCATATTTGTATGCGATCGCCCAACGCGGGGCTTTAGTTGTCGAGCCGAACTCCTGCTGTAACGACGTCGAATTCACTTTCACGACCACGCCGTCCATCTCGTAGTCCAGCTCGTCGCGCATCGGCTCCATCTTTTCGACGAATTCGCACAGTTCATCGTAATTCTTGCAGAGCGCTAAGTGCGGATTTACATGAAATCCGTTCGCTTTCAGCCATTCGAAATTCTCCCAGTGCGTCGCGAACATTTTCCGCCTGCCGGTGAAAACATCGTACGGGAACATGTCCAGGCGACGCGAAGCGACCACCTGCGAATCCAGCATTCGCAGCGTGCCGCTCGCACAATTTCGAGGGTTCGCAAACGTCTTCTCGCCCTGCATCTCAAGCTCGGCGTTTATTTTTGCGAACTGGGCACGCCCCAAAAACACTTCGCCTCGGATCTCCGCATGTCCCTTGCCGTCGAGTTTTAATTTAAGCGGTATCGTCTTGATGGTTTTGACGTTCTGGGTAACGTCGTCACCGGTCTGTCCATCGCCGCGCGTCGCCCCGGTTTTCAGCATCCCGTTCTCGTAATGCAGTGCAACACTTAGGCCATCGATCTTCAATTCCGCAACATATTCGAGCTTGCGGCCTTCCGCAAGCCGCTCGCAGCGTTCTGTGAATGCTTTCAGCTCGTCGAGGTCGTACGAGTTGTCCAGCGACATCAGCGGAACGGTATGCGTAAACGGCCTGAGGCTGTCAGCTTTCCCGCCGATCCGCTGCGTCGGGCTGTCGGGTGTTATTAATTCAGGATTTTCCGTCTCGAGCTTCTTCAGTCGCTCCAGAAGCATATCGAACTCGTAATCCGATATCTCCGGCTGGGCTTTTTGATAATAAAGCTCGTTATGCCGTTCGATCTCGGCACGGAGGGAATCAATTTCGGCGTTGGATACTTTATGCTGCATCGTCTGTTTGGTCGAATACTCTTATGGCTACTTTGCAAATTGCCATCGGTAGTGTTTC
>JAICPV010000545.1 GCA_025929655.1 Pyrinomonadaceae bacterium | reverse complement strand
CGACAGGGTGTCTCGGGCTACTTTTATTACCAACGTTGGTTCGGTCGCAGATCATGAGCGACTTGGCGCCCTCCCATTTCGGCGGCCGGGATTCGGTCATCGGCACAGTTTACCTTCCTGATCGCCGTCCCGCAGGGCGCGGCATGCTCGTCAAAATGAATAAGTTCGGAAACGACGTGAACACGTGGACCGACAGCGAGGGAAAGTTCGTTGTAAACAACGTGGGGAACGGCACTTATACGATCTCTGTCGAGGCGGGTGACGAATACGAGCCGGCCTCCCAGAGACTGGAGGTGGCACAGCCGCGTAGCACAGCGGCGCAAACCTATTACGTTCAACTTCAGCTTCGCTGGAAGCCGAATGCTCAGCCAAAACCCGGCGTGATCGATGCGGAATTAGCGCGTGCTCCGAAAAAAGCTCAGGAACACTACCAGAATGGCCGAGATGCTGTAGCCAAAGGCGACCATCAGCGGGCCGTCAACGAATTGCTGAAAGCGGTTCAAGAATTTCCAGAGTTCTCGCTCGCTCATTCTGAGCTGGGGGCCCAGTTCCTGACGCTGAACCAGCTGGAAAAGGCCGACGAACACCTTGCCGCCGCACTGAAGATCAGGCCCGACGCTTACGAGCCGATGGCGAACCGCGGGATCGTTCTTGTGCGGACGAAGAAATTCGATGAGGCCGAAAACGTTCTCCGCGAGGCGATCAAGATAAAGGACGAATCCGCGGTAACGCATTTTTACCTGGGCCGGGCACTCGTGGGCTTGAAAAAGCTCGACGACGCGGTCGGCGAGTTTCGCATCGCTCTATTGATGGGCGGCATCTCGATGAACGAAGCCCACAGGGCGCTAGCGAACATTTATCTTCAGCGAGGCGAGAACGACATGGCAGTTACCGCCCTCGAGGCGTATCTCACCGCAAACCCGAGCCCGGCTGACGAGAAGAAATTGCGTGACACGCTGCAGCAGGTAAAGGCCATGGCGAAGGAGAACCGCAGGCCGTAATGGCGGGTCCGATAAGAGTTCTACTGATCGAGAATCAGCCGCTCACACGAATCGGCGTCCGGGCCGTTCTGGAAAAGGAGAACGACATCGAGTTGATGGATGACGCGGGCAACGCCGTCGACGGGTTCGCGAGTTTCCAAACCTTACGGCCGGACGTCACGATCCTTGGGCTGCGGTTTCCCGACTCCTGCACGATCGACGACCTCGACAATTATTTTATCGCGAACCCCAAAGCGAAGATCATCGTCCTGGCGGAGCATGCTGGTGATGCCGAAATCTCGCGTGCGCTGAAAAAAGGCGCGGCCGGGTACATTTGCAAGGACATTTCGCCTGAAGAACTGGTTAAGGCGATTCGCACCGTGGCTTCAGGTAAAAAGTACATTCCTGACGATATCGCACGTGTTTTGAGCGAAAACTATCACCGGGAAGAACTGACGCCGGCGGAATCGAACGTTCTGCGGATGATCGTCGGCGGGATGTCGAACAAGGAGATCGCCTTCGCATTGGACGTTTCCGAGAACACGATCAAATCGCACATCCAGAACATCTTCGGCAAGATCGGTGTTTCCGACCGCACATCCGCGGCGACGACAGCGATAAAAAGAGGCCTGGTGCGTGTCGATCTCTGATTTTGGTTCTCTGCGTATACTCGGCGGACTCTGCGCGGAAGAGTTTTTAACGCAGAAAGCGCAAAGGGCGACACAGGGGACGCCGATTGAGAAAGAATCCTATGGACGAGATCAAAAACGAATTGACGGAATATGCCGACCGCTTCACCTCGGACGAGAGCAGGGTTTTGCGTGAGCTTCGCGAGCATTGTTACGCGCATTATGAAGATTCGTCGATGCTCTCGGGGTTCTTTCAAGGCCGCTTGCTCGCGACGTTTTCGAAAATGATCCGGCCGTGCGTCGT
>JAICPV010000598.1 GCA_025929655.1 Pyrinomonadaceae bacterium | reverse complement strand
GTTGAAGCATATCCAGCCCGCGGCGCCCACGCTGGCGTTTCGACGAGTCGGCGGAGTCGGCGACCTGTTGAAGTTCCGCAAGAATGAAATTTGGAATAATAAGTGTTCCGCCGAGGAAACCGGTTTCCGCGACGTCGGCGATGCGGCCGTCGATGATCACTGAGGTGTCCAGGACCTTATATTCCTGCTTGACGGTCTTGTCGCTGAAGATGCCGCCCAATGCAGAGAGGTCGAGATAGTCGCCTTTAGCAGCTCCAACCATCAGACCGATGTAACCCATAAAGAACGCCAGGGCGATAGTGAGAAAGACCTTCATTTCGCCGGACACGGTATTGATATCCTGAGTGCTGATCAGCATTCCGATCAAATACGCGCCGATGATTCCCATGATCGAACCGACGGCCGCGCCGATCAGCGTCTTCAAGCTTGCCTGCCGGGCACGCAGCTCGAACGCGACGATCAGCAGTGCGATCACCGCGCCGACAATGGCGGAAATAATCTGCCGGGTCGGCCTTGCCGCATCAATATGCGACGTTTGCGATACAGGATTAAGAAAGTATCCAACTGCAGCCAGAAGGAGAACGAAGGCGACTCGGATGATCAGGACATCCCATTTCATCAAATCGATATTAACACGGATCGTGTTCGTTGGCATCTACTTTGGCCTGGAGCGCCATAATTCGCATCCGCAGGCGTTTAAGTTAGAATTTAGCGAACCGGAAAACCATGGCGAAACAGCCCGCAACCATATTCGTGTGCCAGAACTGCGGCGGCCAGCAGCGAAAATGGCTCGGCCAATGCCCGGACTGCGGCGAGTGGAACACGCTGGTCGAGGAACGATTTCGGCCCACGGCCCAGGCAGCAGCTGCGGGTGCGTCGAATCGTGGATTTGGCGCAAAACCGATCGCTTACGATCAGGTAGCCGCCCAGGAGGACGATCGTGTATCCACCGGAATCGACGAACTTGATCGTGTCCTTGGCGGCGGGATCGTTGCGGGCTCGCTGGTTCTCATCGGTGGGGAGCCGGGTATCGGCAAGTCGACTATCGTACTGCAAATGGCGGAAAAGCTGGCCGGACGCTCGGCGAGGCTGCTTTACGTTTCGGGTGAGGAATCGGAGCGGCAGATCAAGATGCGAGGTAAACGGTTGGGGATCGGCGCCGATTCGCTTTTTCTTTTACCCGAAACCAATCTCGAAACGATCTTCGCCGAGATCGAGCGTTTGCGTCCGGAGCTTGTCATAGTCGACTCTATCCAAACCGCGTACAGCGAACGGATCGAGTCGGCTCCGGGAAGCGTCTCACAGGTCCGAGAAGTTGCCGCGCAGTTGATGATGTTCGCAAAGGCAACAGCGACGCCGGTTTTCCTCACTGGCCACGTTACCAAGGAAGGTTCGATCGCGGGACCGCGAACGCTTGAGCACATCGTCGACACGGTACTTTATTTCGAAGGCGACCGTCATCATAACCATCGGATCATCCGCGCGACGAAGAACCGCTTCGGCGCGGCGAACGAGATC
>JAICPV010000222.1 GCA_025929655.1 Pyrinomonadaceae bacterium | reverse complement strand
TTGCACGTTCCGCAACCGCCGCACCCACGCGTTTCGCAGCTTCGATATTTCCGCCCGACGCACCGGCCAGCGCCTTCTCGGTCGTCGAGGCCGTCGCTATCGTCTTGCCGTTGTCGTCGTCGATCACCTGCGCGTAAATGTGATTCAGGCTGCGGAAGACCGCAAGCCGCGGCCGTTCCGCCGTCCCGCGAACTTTCTTTCGAATGCGGCTGTGCACGCCGCGCCTGATCTCTGCTCTGTTCGTCTGTGCCATGATTCAATTTTGGATTTTGGATTGCCGATTTTGGATTGTCCGTTTGCCCATATGGCGATCTAAAATCCAAATTCTAAAATCCAAAATCAGGTTATTTACCCGTTTTTCCCGGTTTCAACTTGTAATACTTGTCGGCGTATCGAACGCCCTTTCCTTTGTATGCATCGGGTTTGCGCAAGCGGTTCAATTCCGCCGCGACCTGGCCGAGTTTCTGCCGGTCGATGCCGGTAAGCGTGATAGTCAATTGATATTGATTGATCGACGTCTTTGTGTTCACGCGTTCGGTCTTCGCCTCGATACCATCCGGAAGCGGATATTCGATCGGGTGCGAATAGCCAAGCGAGAACACGATCTTCTTGCCCTGGACGTCCGCTTTATAGCCGACGCCGACAAGGTCCATCTCTTTCTTGAAGCCCTCTGTCACACCGACTACTGCGTTGTTCGCCAACGCTCGTGCAAGTCCGTGAAACGCCGCAAGATCGTCGTTTTCGCGTTCCGCGATCAGGCTGCCGTCTTCCTGACGGAATTTCACCCCGTTCGGAACCGGCGTTGTAAGCGTGCCTTTCGGGCCTTTCACCTCAAGCGATGCATCGCCGATGTTAACCGTGACGCCCGAAGGGATCGTTATTGGTTTCTTTCCTACTCGTGACATAAACTCTAGTGACGAGTGACAAGTGATGGGTGACGAGTGAGATTCTATTCACTATTCACTGTTCACTATTCACTGCATTAATAAACCTCTGCCAGGATCTCGCCGCCGACGTTTGCCTTGCGTGCGGCCTTCCCGCTCATCAACCCGTGCGACGTCGAGACGATATTCACGCCGTAACCGCCAAGTACTTTCGGTATCTCACCGGCGCCGACGTAGACACGGCGTCCGGGACGCGAAACGCGTGAAAGATGCGTGATCGTGGAAGCCCCTTTCGCGTCGTAGCGCAAAAAGACGCGGATAACGTATTTCGGCCCTTCACCCTTCGTGGTGAAGTTATTGATGTAGCCCTCTTCCTTCAGGATCCGAGCTACTTCCAATTTCAACTTCGAACCCGGAATATCCACACGCGGATGATTCGCAGCTATCGCGTTGCGAATTCGCGTGAGCATATCGGCTATTGGATCTGTCATTCCCATTTCTACTCCCGTTTGGAGTTCCGCCTACAGGCGGCCTCTTCGCTTCATCGGGCAATTTCTCGCCCTTTCTGCGGAGCCAGCTAACGCTGGAACTCCGAACCTACCAACTCGATTTCACAACGCCCGGGATCTGGCCCTGCAGCGCAAGATCGCGAAGAGCTATACGCGACACGCCGAACTTACGCAGGTAACCTCGCGTGCGGCCCGACTGTGAACAACGGTTACGCACCCGGATCGGGCTGCCGTCCCGAGGCATCTTTTGAAGCGCCATAACCGCGGCGTCCACCTCTTCGATGGTCGACTTCGGATTATTGATGATCTTCTTCGCCGCCAGGCGTCGCTGCCGCCAGAGATCGACCTTCACTTTACGCTTGTTGTTTTTTACTACCTTACTTATCTTTGCCATATCCTCAATTCCAAATTCCAAATTCCAGGTTCCAGGTTCCAGACGAATCTGGAATGTTGAATCTGGAATTTCAAATTTATTGTCTAAACGGCATCCCCAACGCCTTCAAAAGCGAGCGTGCCTGATCGTCGTTCGGAGCCGTAGTCACGATCGAGATGTTCATCCCGCGTGTCTTGTCGACCTTGTTGAAGTCGATTTCCGGAAATATCAGCTGCTCGCGGATACCAAGAGTATAGTTGCCGCGTCCGTCAAAAGCCTTGGCCGAAATACCTCGAAAATCCCGTACGCGCGGGAGAGCAACCGAGATCAAGCGGTCGAGAAACTCGAACATCCTTTCGCCTCGCAGCGTCACCATCGTGCCGATGCTCATCCCCTGTCGCAATTTAAAGGCGGCGATCGATTTTTTTGCTTTCGTGATAACGGGCTTTTGTCCGGTGATCGATTTTAATTCCTCGGTCGCTACGTCGAGTATCTTAGCGTTCGCACTCGCTTCGCCGAGCCCCATGTTGATGATCACTTTCTCGATACGCGGTATCGCCATCGGATTCTTGATATCGAATTCCTTAGCGAGCGCCGGAGCGATCTCGTTCTTATATTTTTCTCTGAGTCTTGCCATTGTTTGATTTCCTGTGTTTGGGTCCCGGTTAATTCCAGATTCCGAATTCCAGATTTTTGTTTTCAATCTGGAATCTGGATTCCGGAATCACTACCGTTTCCAAACTTCAAACTATTCTTCAACCTTCTCGTCTCGATCCTTTTTCGGTTCCTTCTTGCCGAACGTGTCCGGTTCCGGAATTACCTTCCCGCTTTTCGCGACGCGAACCTTCTTCCCGTCACGATCTTCGTATCTTACGCGCGTCGGCCTCCCTGAATCGGGGTCGATCATCGCAACGTTCGAGATGTTCACCCAAGCTTCTTTTTCGATGATCCCGCCCTCGCGGTTCATCTGCGGCATTGGCTTTTGATGCCGTTTGACAAGCATCGCGCCTTCCACCTTTACTTTGCCGTTGCGTGCGTCAACGGCGATCACTCGCCCGCGAAACGGCTGCCGTTTTCCGGCGCTGTCGTAGCGGTTGTATTCCTTGCCGGCGATAAAAACGACCTGGTCGCCGCGCTTGATCCGGCTTCTAACTGTTCCTGTGCTCTTCATTTCCTTTCGTTTGGAGTACCGGCTTGAACCGGCCTCGCGTCACAACATAACGCTTCGCATCGTCGGAGCCAGCTAAAGCTGGAACTCCGAACTAGATAACTTCCGGTGCGAGGCTGACGATCTTCATAAAATTCTTCTCGCGGAGCTCCCGTGCGACGGGCCCGAAAACACGTGTTCCCACGGGCGTTCCGTCGTCCTTGATCAGCACCGCCGCGTTCTCGTCGAATCGAATATACGTGCCGTCCTTACGGCGAACTTCCTTCCTCGTGCGAACGATAACGGCATTGTAAACCTTGCCCTTCTTTGCGGTCCCGTCCGGGGCGGCTTCCTTCACCGTCACCTTGATCTTGTCGCCGAGCCGCGCGATCTTCGCGGTCGATCCCCCGATCGGCGCGATCATCTCGACGCGTTTCGCACCCGAATTGTCTGCGACCGCCAAAGAGGTCTGCATCTGAATCATAACTTTGCTCCAGCTGTCGGTGATGAGTGGTAAGTGGTCAGACAAAAACATTCTTGCTGACAACCGACCACTGGCCACTGACCACTATAATTCTGCTTTCTGAATGATCTCCACAACGCGCCACCGCTTATGCGCCGACAACGGCCGAGTTTCCACGATACGGACCTTATCGCCGGTCTTCGCGCCCATCTCGTCGTGGGCCATGAATTTCTTGCGCTTGCGAACGTATTTACGATAGATCGGATGTTTAACGAGCCTGTCGACTCGCACGACGACCGTTTTCGTCATCTTGTCCGAAGCTACAACACCGATCTTCTCCGCGCGCTTGCCGAATTTCTTCCTGGAAGCGTCATCAGCAACGCCGGTGACAGCATCCGCGATCGCGGCGGCACCGGTCGTCACGACGTCCGCGACCGCACCGGCAGCGCTTGCGACCGTATCGATAACGTTTTCGACGATCGACGTTTCTTCTGCCGGCGTTTCAGCCTGAACTTCCTGTTCGTCTGTTTTCTTCTTTGCCATTTTTTAACCTTTATTCGGCGGCCGTCTTCTTATTAAGCAGTGTGTACACGCGTGCCAGCGTTTTCTTCTCACGGCGGATATCCTTCAGAGCCTCTCCGACGCCGAGCGAACGGCGAAACTTCAGCCGAAAAAGCGATTCGTTCAACGCCTCGGCCTGCTCTTTCAGCTCATCGGCGTTCATTTCCCGGAGCTGGTCCATCGTCTCTTTGCGTTTCATAAACTAAACTATGCCTCCCTCGAGGTCCGCACGCGAAACGAATTTCGTCTTGATCGGAAGCTTTTGCGCAGCCAGCTTCAAAGCTTCACGCGCCAACACTTCATCGACCCCCTGAATTTCATAAAGCACGCGGCCGGGCTTCACCACCGCGACCCAATGATCCGGTGCGCCCTTGCCCGAGCCCATACGAGTTTCCGCCGGCTTTTTCGTGATCGGTTTGTCGGGAAACATCCGGATCCAGATCTTTCCGCCGCGCTTGACGTGACGCGTCATCGCGATACGAGCCGCCTCGATCTGCCGGTCCGTGATCCAACCCGCGTCCATCGCCTTCAGCCCGAAGTCACCGAAATCCAGGTTCTCGCCGCGCGTCGCTTTGCCGCGCATGCGTCCCTTCATCACTCGTCGGTGCTTGACCTTTTTCGGCATCAACATAATTCTTCTCCGTTTGGAGTTCCGCCTTTAGGCGGCCTCTTTCACAAATCGTCGATTCAAAACTAAACACAGCCAGCTAAAGCCGGAACTCCGAACTCTACTATCGTCCGCGGTCGTCTCTGCGCGGCCTTCGGTCCCGTCGCATCGCCGACCGGTCGGCCTTGACTTCGTTCACGGGATCGGTGGTCGTGCCGCGGGCCATCGAAGCATTCGCGTCGAGAATTTCACCGCGGTAGATCCAAACCTTCACCCCGATGATCCCGAACGTCGTCAGTGCTTCGGCAAACCCGAAATCAACATCCGCACGCAGAGTGTGCAGCGGCAGACGGCCTTCGAGCGACCATTCGGTGCGTGCGATCTCAGCGCCATTCAAGCGGCCC
>JAICPV010000137.1 GCA_025929655.1 Pyrinomonadaceae bacterium | reverse complement strand
GGTGCCGTCGTTCCCGAACGAGATCGCTTTCGCACGTATCGAAAAGGACCTCGGTAAGAAGATAAATGAGGTATACAAGGAATTTGAGCTGGAGCCGGTTGCGGCAGCGTCGCTCGGGCAGGTCTATCGCGCCCGGCTTCATACCGGCGAGGAGGTGGCCGTTAAAGTTCAGCGGCCGAATCTGGAAGCGACGATAAAAGGCGATCTGGAGATACTCACAAAAGTTGCCAACTTTGCCGAACGGTTCCCGCAGCTGAACGAGAACGCGGATTGGACCGGGATGCTGCGTGAATTCAACCAGACGATCCACGAGGAGATGGATTACGCCGCCGAGGGCCGCAACGCCGAGCGCTTTCGCGAAAACTTCCAGCGCTGGGACAATATTCACGTCCCCAAGATCTATTGGAATTTCACTTCATCAAAAGTGCTTACGATGGAGTTCATCCACGGCACCAAGGTCACCGATCTGGAGGAACAGGCGCGTTTGAATATCTCGCCCGCTAGAGTGAATCGGCTTCTGATCAAAACATATCTGAAACAGCTCCTGGAGGACGGTTTCTTTCACGCCGATCCGCATCCCGGCAATCTGCTGGTGATGCCCGACGGTCGTCTCGCGTTCTTCGATTTCGGTATGGTCGGCCGCATTTCACCCGAGCTGCAGTCAAAGATGATCGACGCGTTCTTCCATGTGGTAGGAAAAGATCCTGCGGGCATCGCACAGGATCTGATCGATCTGGATTTTCTAAAACCCGGAACGGATCCGCGCGTCGTGCGGCCCGTCGTGGAAAAGATGTTCGAGTTTCATCTGAACTTGAAACTCAAGGACGTAAATTTCAAGGAACTCACGTACGATCTCGCGGATGTGATGTACGATTACCCATTTCGCCTTCCGTCGAACTTCACCTACATCATGCGTGCGCTAATGACGCTCGAAGGCATCGGAATAATTACCGATCCCGAATTCAATTTCTTCGAGACCGCGAAGCCGTATGCAAAAGAATTCATGCTCCGCCGCGAAGGCGCCGATTTCCGCCGCCAATTCGTCGGCAAACTTCTCGGCCGCGACGAATCCGGGAAGATCGACTGGAACCGCACGTGGAAACTCGCCAAAATGGCATTCAAAACAGTGCTCAACACATGAGCGTCGCCGCTACGCTTCAAGCAGATTTCGAGCGGGCGCGCTCGCTCGTAATGCGCTACGGGTGGAACACAACCTGTTTCCAGATCGTGAATCCGGGCATTGAGCATTGGTACGGGTCGGGCGGGAATTCGGTGGTCGGTTACAACAGTTCGGGTGGTGTCCGCGTAGTGGTCGGCGCACCGGTCTGTTCCCATCAAGACCTCGCTGGCGCTGCGGATGAATTCGAACGCGATGCAGCCCGAGGCGGCGAAAATGTGTGTTATTTCGGAGCCGAAGCTCGCCTCGAAGAAGTTTATAAAAACTCGACCGATCACGCTCATGTGCTATTGGGGGCTCAGCCGGTTTGGGACCCGGGCGATTGGGCCGGTCTCGTTTCCAGGAATGCGTCGATCCGCGCTCAATTGAACCGTGCTCGGAACAAAAAAGTAATTATCAGCGAATGGCCTGTTGAAAAAGCCCGGAACATTCTGAATTACATAAGTGTCTGCACGAGTGGCTCGAATCGAAAGGCCTGCCGCCGCTGCATTTCGTGATAGAGCCGGAAACGCTGGGCCGGCTGGAAAATAGACGGGTTTTCGTTGCGACACAGAACGAACAGGTTCAGGCGTTCTTAGTACTTTCGCCCATACCGGAACGCAACGGCTGGCTCACGGAACAATTCCCGCATCGCCCCGGAGCGCCAAACGGCACAGTCGAACTGATGATGGACGCTGCGATCCGCGAAATTGCGAACGAAGGATGCGAATACGTCACGCTCGGCCTTTCGCCGCTGTCCAAGCGGGCGAAGATCGAACCGTTTGACAATCCGCTGTGGCTTCGCCTCCTGCTTACGTGGATGTGGAGGCACGGCCGGAGGTTCTATAATTTCGACGGCCTCGACCGCTTCAAATCGAAGCTTTGCCCGGCATATTGGGAACCGGTTTTCGCTATCTCGAACGAGCGTGAGTTTTCCGGCCGGACACTTTACGCGATCGCTCTTGCGTTCACCGAAAACAAGCCTTTCCGCGTTCTCTTTCAAGGTTTGGCAAAGGCGGTGGCTGCCGAGGCCGCAAACTTCCGCCGCTGGTTGTCCACATGACACTTTCGAACGCAGAATTGTCGATCCCCCGTCTCGCGGCCGACATTTCGGTCGGCGACCTGGAAAATTCTCTATGGAATTCCGACGAGAATTTGGAGATTTCGCAATATTGGAACGGTTCAGCAGCCGATCCCGGCCGTCGATTTCTCGTTTCAACTCTCTGGTCCGACAGGGCGCTTTATTTCCGTTTCTATGCAGCACAAAACGAAGCGCTCATCGCTGCCGACGAATTGCAAACTGGAGGAAGGACAATTGGCCTATGGGAGCGCGACGTATGCGAAGTTTTTATTGCGCCGGATAAAGACGAGCAGCGCAGGTATTTCGAATTCGAAGTCGCACCCACGGGCGAGTGGCTTGATCTAGCTATAGATTCAACAAGCGGTGAACGCTTGACGGATTGGGATTACCATTCCGGGATGGAAGCGGCGGCGCGGATCGAGGATGATCGCGTTGTGATGGCCATGAAAATTCCGTGGGAAGCATTTGGGCGAAAACCCGAACCGGGCGACATTTGGCCCGGGAATATTTTCCGTTGTGTGGGAAAGGACCCCGGCCGCGGATATCTCGCATGGCAGCCGACACTCACTGAGAAACCGAATTTTCACGTCCCGGAAAAATTTGGCGAGTTTCGTTTTGTAGATTGAAACCTGTTTCGAATATCAGCTTATAGCTATTAGCTGATAGCTTTCAGCTATTTTTCAAACTAACAGTTTTTCATAGACGATAAGTCCACCGAGGATCAGGCTGAAGCAACCTGCTATAAGTTTCAAGCTTTTGTTCAACGCCGTGAATCTGTTGAGGGTGAAATGCATCGGCAGGCCGATCAGGAAACTCATCGCCATCATTCCGCCGATCGATCCGACGCCGAAAACCAGAATGTAAGACATTGCGACCCACGGGGATGCGATCGTCGGCACGACCAGCAGCATCAATGCCGCGCTCCCCGCAAGCCCGTGCACCATGCCGATCATGACCGAGCGAATGCTGAAGCGATGATGTGATGCAACAGGCTCGTTTCCGTGAGAATGAATATGTACATGCTCGCGCGTTCCATGTTCATGTTTGTGAATGTGGACGGTATCGGCCGAAAATAATTTCCGCAGCGCGTTGATGCCTAAGGCGATCAGCATCACGCCCACGATCGCCTCGAGCCTCGCCTCGGCGGTTTCGGAGATCTGCAGCTTTAGAAAAATAACAAGTGCGCCGACGACAAAAAGCGAGATCGTGTGGCCCAGGCCCCAGAATCCGCCCACGATCGAAGCCGAAAACAAGCTTTTCTTCTCACTGACGATCGTTGAAACCGCGGCGAGATGGTCCGCCTCAACTGCGTGCTGCAGGCCGAGAGCGAAACCAATGATCAGGATTCCGACGGTCGACATTTCTGGGCTGATTTCCATTTTTTTTCGGCCTTCGGACTCATTGCAGACGAGGGCGTCGGCGTTCCATCAGATCGTCATTCCGCCGTCGACGACGATCGTTTGTCCAGTGATGTAGCTTGACGCATCCGATGCAAGAAAGACAACCGTACCTTTCAGCTCTCCTTCGTTGCCGATCCGCGGGATAGGATTGTTTTCCTGTATCGAGGTCTCGTAAATGTCGATCACCGCGTCCGCGAGCCGTGAATGAAAAAATCCCGGGGCGATCGCGTTCACGCGAATTCCTTTTCGTCCCCAGCTTGCAGCCAATTCGCGTGTCAGCCCGATCAGGCCCGCTTTGCTCGCCGCGTAACCTGCGTAGAACGGCCCGTTCGCGCTCGATGTGATCCCGGAGATCGAAGCGATGTTGATGATAGAACCTCTGCCATGCTTCAGCATTTCGCGTCCGGCCGCCTGTGCCATCAGAAAGCAGCCTGTCAGATTAACATCCAAAACCTTCTGCCATTTTTCCGGCGGCATCTCTTCAGGCATCGCTCCCCACGAAATGCCGGCGTTGTTCACGAGAATATCGGCCCGGCCAAACTGCGAAACTGTTTCGGCAACCACATTATCGCAGTCTATCGGATTTGATACATCGGCGACGATACCGCGAACTTCAAAGCCGTTCGATTTGAACTCCTCGACGGTCTTCTCGAGCCACTCTTGGCGACGGGCGCAAAGGACGAGATTCGCGCCGGCCTCTGCCAGCCCTTCCGCCATCTCTTTCCCGATGCCGCGCGAGCCGCCGGTGACGATGGCGGTCTTCCCGGAAAGATCAAATAGTTCGCGAACGTGTTTGGACATTTGATCGGGCTTAATCCTCAATTATCGCATGCCGCGGTCGTTGCGGACGCGACGCGCGATGCGATTAAATTGAATTATGGAGAAAACTCGAAAGGAGCTCGCATTCCTTCATGACCTTTATGTGACGCCTGATTGGACGCGGCGATTCACGGAGCTCGCGGACAAGCACTTGAATCTCCACGACGCGGAGAATGTTTTATACATCAACGCCGGAACCGGCGACCATTGTTTCGCGATCCGTGAAAACCTGGACGAGAAAACCGCTATTTTCGGCCGCTGTGAGAACGAAGATATTCTTTCCATCGCGCGCGATAAAGCGATCGCCATGCGCTCGGATGTCGATTTTTCAACGATCGCGTTCGAGGACGGTTCGTTCGATGCAGTGATCGCAGACGCCAGCCTGGTGCTTCCCGACGACGTTGGCGACTTCGTGGAGGACGCCGTTCGCGTCGCCAGATCGGGCGGAACGGTAACATTTTTCCTCCCATCGGCCGGCAGTTTCGGCGAGGTTTTTTCGCTTTTGTGGGAGGTTCTCTTCAAAGATGACCTGGGCGACCACGGCCACGCAGCAGAATCAATGATCACGGAACAGGCGTCGGTATCCGCTCTAAAGGTGAAAGCGGAAGAGTTCGGTTTGACCGGTGTCCGGACCGAGACAGCCAGCGAGATCTTCGAATTCGCCGACGGCGCGGCGTTCGTCGCCTCTCCGCTGGTCGAAGATTTTTTACTCCCGCATTGGCTGGAGACTCTTGACGAAAATGAAAAAGAGCAAGTCAAAGAAAAACTTGCTCTTCTTATCGACGCAGAAGATGGGGATCTAAGCTTTCGCTTTTCGGTTAAAGCGACAGTTGTCACCGGAAAGAAAAGGTTGATCGAGAGCTAACTCTTTGCTTCTGCCCGCCGCCGCATTTCGTCTTCGATCGATGCGTCGCTCACGGCTGAAACCTGCGGCGGCTGAGCTGTAGATATCTGTTTTTCCGCACGCTCTTCTTCTTCCGCCTCGCGCATTCCTTCGCGGAAGGCCTTACGGGATTGGCCGAGCGATTTCGCGAGCTGCGGCAGCCGCGTCGCTCCGAAAAGCAAGAATAAAACCGCGACGACCAGAATTATCTCTGTTGTTCCGAAATTCATATCAATACCTGTTTAGACGTGAAACTGTCTGACAGCGCCGATTCTAACACAATTATGCGTCGCGAAAACGGTCCATCGCGTCGACCAAGGCGGCCGTCGTACCCTTTTCGGAAACCGAATGACCGGAATCGGGTATCAAGTGAAATTCCGCCTCCGGGAACGCTCGGTGCAGGTCCCAGGCGGACGCCATCGGACAGACAATGTCGTATCGACCCTGAACGATAACGGTCGGGATGTGGCGGATCTTGTCCACATTCTCGATCAGATAATTCTCAGACGGAAAGAACGAGTTGTTCATAAAGTAATGACACTCGATCCGGGCCAAACTGAGCGCTTCGTGCTCCCCTTCCCAATGCTCCATGAGGTCTTTGTCGGGATAAAGCTTCGACGTCGAGCCCTCCCACACGCTCCACGCGCGGGCAGCGGAAAGACGTACATCCACGTCTTCGCTCGTAAGCCGTTTGTAGTACGCGCCCATGAAATCGCCGCGTTCTTCCTCGGGGATCTCGTCGCGGAAGCGCTCCCAGTAATCGGCGAATATCTCGGACGCGCCGTATTGGTAGAACCAGTCGAGTTCTTTCTTGCGAGTGAGAAATATTCCGCGCAGTATCAACCCGAGGCATCGATCCGGATGATTTACCGCATACGCCAGACTCAGCGTGCTGCCCCACGAACCGCCGAAAACATGCCACTTTTCGATGCCGAACTTTTCACGAAGCGCTTCGATATCGTTGATCAGGTCCCAGGTCGTGTTCTCGCGAAGTTCGGAATGCGGCGTCGATCGGCCTGATCCTCGTTGATCGAAAAGAATTACGTGAAATGCCTTGGGATCGAAAAATTGGCGGTACATCGGTATCAATCCG
>JAICPV010000547.1 GCA_025929655.1 Pyrinomonadaceae bacterium | reverse complement strand
GTGATAATGGGTGAGAGCAATTATTCGGATGCGCATCTCTTTCCGCTTGCTTACAAGGCAAAAGCCCTTGGGCAAACCCTCGGCATGCCGGTCCCCGGAACAGGCACTTTCGTTTGGTGGGAAAATCAGATAGATCCGACGCTACGCTTCGGCATCCCGATGGGCTGCTGGCGTACGCTCGACGGCAAATGTGCTGAGAACGTTCAAATGGAGCCGGACATAAAGGTTCGAAACGAGCCCGAGATCATGGCATCGGGACGGGATCAGCAGATCGAGGCCGCTGTGAAGGTTCTGATGAAGAACGGGCCCGTGCAGGCTTCCGTAAAGTGAGGTTAGGTAGGGAGTATAGTCTTTAGTTTCCAATCTACGTCCGCGTAGCTGTCGTCTCTTTTGATCAACAGCCAGTTCTTATCATCGCGGTGCATCTTCGTCAAGACGAATGCGCCGCGAACTTTTTTTCCGTGAAACGTGAAAACGAGCTTGCCTTTTTCCAATTGTTTCGCAGGGTCCTCGTCGGTTTCATATTTGCCCTTGTCCCAAATGCGGACCTCGCCCGCACCATAGGTTCCTTCGGCTAGTTTTCCCTCGAATTTGAAGTACCTGAGGCTGTGGTCCGGAACGGCAACCGCCAAACGTTTGTCGTAAGGGTCCATCGACGGCCCCTTTGGTACCGCCCACGATTTCCCAACCCCGTTCACCTCCAAACGAAGGTCGAAATGCAGCCTGCTGGCGTGATGTTCGTGGATGACGAACTTTTTGACGATCGGTTTTCGTGCACGCTTTTCCGCCATGGTGGCATTTTTCGCCAAATGCGTACGGAGCATTGTCTTTACCCAAACAATCGCTTTGCAAGTGCGTTATAATCGCTGGAACTTCAAGCAAATGGAACCACTTGCGAGCAGGATCAGGCCACTGAACCTCGATGACTTCATCGGGCAGGAGCATCTCGTCGGGCCCGGGAAACCACTGCGTTTAGCGATCGAACAGGGCCATGTTTTTTCGTTCATACTCTGGGGACCGCCGGGCACAGGAAAGACTACGCTGGCGCGTATATACGCAAATGCGATCAACGCGGAGATCCATGAGCTTTCCGCCGTTTCCGCCGGTAAGGATGACATCCGTAAGATCGTCGAACATCGCGGCGCCCGATTGATCCCGCGCGTTTTGTTCCTCGACGAAATTCACCGCTTTAATAAAGCGCAGCAGGATTTTCTTCTGCCGTTCGTCGAAAGCGGCGAGCTTGTCTTGATCGGAGCGACCACGGAAAATCCGAGCTTCGAAGTGATCCCCGCGCTGCTTTCCCGGCTTCGCGTGTTTGTTCTTGAAGAATTCACCGATGAACAAATGGCGGCGATCATCGACCGCACCGGACATAACCTTTCGAAGGAAGCGAAGGCATGGCTCGTAGAAATGGCGAACGGAGACGCACGCCAGGCGATCACTATGATCGAGAATACCGAGCGGCTTTACGACAAGATCTCGATCGAAACGCTGAAAGAGACACTGCAGTCGAAATTTCTCCGGTACGACAAGAAAGGCGAAGAGCATTACAACGTCATCAGCGCATTCATCAAATCAATGCGGGCGAGCAAGCCGGACGCGGCGATGTATTACCTGGCACGGATGATCGAGTCGGGCGAAGATCCAAAGTTTATTGCCAGAAGAATGGTTATTTTCGCGTCCGAGGATGTCGGGTTGGCCCAGCCGACGGCGTTAGTGGTCGCAAACGCGGTTTTTCGCGCAGTGGAGACCATTGGGCTGCCCGAATGCGTTTTGAATCTTGCTCACGGCGTAGCTTATCTCGCTAATGCTCCGAAGGACCGGTCATCCTGCGAAGCGATTGGGATGGCCATGGAAGACGCGAAAAAATATGGCAATCTTCCCGTTCCGATGCAGATACGAAATGCT
>JAICPV010000260.1 GCA_025929655.1 Pyrinomonadaceae bacterium | reverse complement strand
GTAGAGTTGCATTTGCAAGTCGAATGCTTGCTGGCGGGATGGCCTGCCCCCGCTTTTTTATTTCGCTCGGCTCACCGGAAACGTCTTCCCATCCGCGCGGAAAAACGTTCCATAGTCGTATTTGTCGTCGTCGAAATGAAACTCGTTTCGCCCGCCGTTTTTATCCGGTTCCGATTCGAATATCGTAGCTTCCTTGTAGAAGAAGTATTCCGATCCCTTCCCTTTCGCCCAGCGGACCTCGAAAGCCTGCCGGTCCGGCCGTACTGTACAAGTCGTATCGCCGACGCGATAAGTTCCCTCAAACTCGCCCGAGACATTTTGCACAGGCGGTTTGTCACTGGAAGAATTACCGTAGGTTTCCTTCAGCAGGCCGAGCAGTGAATGGCCCGCCTGATATTTAATATCGTCAATCTTCCATGAGCCGTCCTGCATTTTCAGCAAGTATGTGATCCGCTTCTTCTCGCCCCAGTTCGTGTAGGTTGCCACGACAGTCGCGCTGTCGCCGCTTATCGAAGCTTTTCCAATCGCGAAGTTCTTTTTGTCCACGTCCTGCGCGTCGTAAAGCGGGTCAAAGTCGATCGCCCCGATCTCGCCTTTCGAACTGGTCGAATCTTTCCATATCAGGTCCGCGGTCGGCTTCGTAAAGAAAGTGTCCAGGCGGCCGCGGTCCGTGGTTTGAAAGAATGGGCTTTTCTTCGCGTCATGCTGTTTGTCAAGATCCGCAACGTGCCGTTCGGCATCTGCAGAGCGAGCGTCGCCGCTGCCGCCCTCAGGAGCGACGGCAGTTTCGTTCGCAGAATCTATCGCGGTGCTGTTCGCCAACGTATTTTCATTTTCTGAGTTTTGCCACGAACAGCTCAGAACCGCGAGCAAGCAGGCCGAAACCCAAAACAATCGCCGTGAGGATTCTTTCATTATTGAACTATGTTTCCCGCTTAGTTTCGATGATGTTATCAATGATTCCCTTTTGAATAAAAGCCAGGCGCGTACCCCGCGGCAACAACTTCGAATTCGGCGACCTGAGCCTTTATCCATACATCACCTCGACCCAATTCCTTAGCCATTATTTCCGCGACCCGCGGCGCCAACCGGATCGCCGCGTCGGCATCGAGAAACAGGATGCGCGTCCGTCTCGCCAACACATCTTCCACCGTCCGCGCCATTTCGTCTCTAATAGCTCGCACGATCTCGCCGCGAGTAATGGCGAAATTGCTATCGAGGGCCGTATCATCTTCACTATTTGCCGGTTGTTCGATGGGCAGGCTCGCTGTAACAGAATTGCGGCGATCAAGGCCGGCGACCGCGGCGGCTTTGTCGACCGCATCCTCCGCCATTTTCCGATACGTGGTCCATTTGCCGCCCGTGATCGTGACCAATCCGGAAGCGTCCACCAGAAGCTCATGCCCGCGCGAGAGCGACGAAGTTTTTGCCGCCGGTCCTTTCATGATCAACGGTCTAATTCCTGCGAATACGCTCTTGATGTCGCCACGGGTCGGTTTGATCGAAAGATATTTCACGGCATTGTCGAGAATAAAATCGATCTCGCTTTCCAGGGCCTGCGGCTCAAGGGTTGGCAATCCGACAGGAGTGTCGGTCGTACCTATCAAAACCCGACCCTTCCAGGGTATACAAAATAGAACGCGGCCGTCGCTCGTTTTCGGGATCATGATCGCCGAATCGCCCAGAAGGAAACGCCGGTCAAGGACCAAATGCACGCCTTGACTGAATGTGATCCGCGGCGAAGATCCAGGATCGGACATTTCCTGGACCGACGGGCTGAAGATTCCCGTCGCATTAATGACCGTTTTCGCTCTCACCGTGAATTTTTCGTCGGCTTCAAGGTCTTCGAATTCGACGCCATCGATCATTCCGTTTCTATTTTTCATCAACGATGTGACGCGACAATAATTCAGCAGAACGCCGCCGTGTGTTTCCGCCGTTCGCAAAATGTCTATCAGCAGGCGCGCGTCGTCGAATTGAGCATCGAAATAGATAACGCCGCCTTTCAAATTGTCGTAATGGATGTTTGGGAGTTTTTCGACCACCTCCGCTCGTCCCAATGCTCGCGAACTGCCTATGGAATGCTTCCCCGCCAGCAGATCGTAAAGTTTCATCCCGAAAACGTAGAAGGACTTTTCCCAAATGCTGTAACACGGAATGACGAATGCCCCTTTGTGCACTACGTGCGGCGCGTTTTTCAATAGCAGCCCGCGTTCGCGTAAAGATTCTCGAACGAGCGAGATGTTCCCCTGCCGCAGATATCTCACGCCGCCATGGATCAATTTCGTCGAGCGGCTGGAAGTGCCTTTTCCGAAGTCTTGCTGTTCGAGTAAGAGCACGGAAAACCCACGCGAAGCTGCGTCCAGCGCGCATCCGGCGCCGGTCGCTCCACCGCCGATGACGACGACGTCCCAGGGTTCGGTGCGACCGGCAGCCTCTTTAAGATTCAGGCGTCGGTCCATTCGGCTGGCAAGATTGTCGCTTGGAACGATATGCCAATCAAAGTTCGGGGTTTGGCATAACCACCGGCGAGATGTAGTATTTCAAAAGAGAGGCACAACGTACGTTTTATGACAGTTACAGACGGGAATTTTTCGCAGCGTTTGAGCGAGGCTTTCGGTTTCGCTACCATGGCTGAGATCGCACGGCGTATTGGTGTCCCGCACGCCACGATACGCAATTATTTTCAAGGCCGACTGCCTGCGCCCGACGTACTTATTAAGATCGCTAATGAAACGAATGTGTCCCTGAATTGGCTCCTCTCCGGCACCGGCGAAATGTATTTAACCGGCCGCGAGCCCTTGAATTTCGACAAGATCCTCGAGCGCAAAATTGAGGAGGTCCTCGAACGCAAGCTCGCGCCACCGAGCGCCGAAGTTCAAAATCTCGGGACCATCGACGAACCGCCGCCCTTCGACGTAGAAACGGCGATCACGCAGTACAACGATCCGCAACGAATAGTATCGGAATGGTTCCGCTATGAGGGCCGCCGGGCGCCGAAGGATTTCGGTGTCATTTTCTTTCAGGGCTGGGAATCCTACTCCGATTCGGAAAAGGCGGAGGCGGTGAAGGACGCTAAAAAAGTTCTCGACCGCGCTCTGCGGTCGGCGAAAAAATAATCGAGTTCTACAAAAATGAAAGGTATTTTTCGTTCTCTCACATTGCTCATTTTTGCTGCCGCCAGCGCATCACCGGCGCTCACCCAGTGTGTGCGGCATGTTGAGCCTGCCGGCGGTTTCTCGTATTGCCCGCCCGTCGGCTGGAAACTCGAAACGAGGCCGAACGAGGAATACAAATGGGTTGTGGGAAAAGTAAGAATGATCAATTTCGCCGTGATCGATCTGAACACCTCGCTCCCCCAAATGGCGCTGGATGATCTTGAAGCAAAAAAAGACGAGCCGCTCCTACCTGGCCAAACACGCAAGAAACTGCTGTCGCGATCAGAATTCACGACCACTTCCGGCATGAAGGGGATAAAGCTTGTTTATGGTTCGTCGATCAAAGGAATGCCGATGCTCTTTCCGCAGTATTTTTTTGCGGGAAAAGGCGGCCGGCGGATGATGGTATTTGCAGTTTTTTTGGAAAAGGACAAGGGCGAAGTTGAGCCGGTTATCGATGGCGTGATTAAGACGATGAATTTCAAATAGCTTCCCTTTGCGTCCCGTCTGTGATACGATACCCCACCTATACAACACCGAAAATGTACTTCTCCCTCGAAAAATTTTCCAAACTCGGAATCGGATGGAACGAGCGCCCCTTGCGTGAGACCGATTTTTATCGGCTCTGCCGACGGCACCGGATCACGGTCGATGAGTTGCCTCTGCGGGTGAGCGGATTCTATTACTGTGTCTCAGGGTGGCATTTCATCGCTATCGACAGCAAGCTGCCCGCCCGGAAAAAGCTTTTCGTAATGTTCCACGAATTCGCGCATTACCTGATGCACGCGCCGGATCACAACGCGACCGCCAGCTACCACGGTGTCGGCCGCCAGACGCGAAAAGAGCGCGAGGCGGACCATTTCGCTCTGGTCGCTTTGATCCCACGCATATGGCTGAAAACGCGAACTCCGGATGAGATCATTGCCGACGAAGGCGTAACTTCTGGTGAGCTGGCGACGCGTTTTTCCTTGTTCGAAACTTACGGTGTGTGATGGTTCAGAGTTCAAACTTCAGTTTGTTCAGTAAACATCCCAATCTTTGCCATAGTCGAGGACGGGATATTCATTCCATATTTTTATTGCATTGTCGCGACCGATCGATTCAACAAATTGCGGACCGCTTGCGTAGGGCCAATCCTGCCATTGATCTACGTATCCATGATGAACAGCGTTGTTATGGATATAATTCATACTCGCCCAAAAATGGCGCGCGGATCTCATATGCCGGTCAAAGAAATTAAACCAAACTTT
>JAICPV010000405.1 GCA_025929655.1 Pyrinomonadaceae bacterium | reverse complement strand
GCATGTGCGGCTTCGGCAAGCGATGTGAGATCTTCGACACAGCCGAAAAAGTTCGGCGATTGAACGACCAACGCAGCGGTCTTGTCATCAAGCTGGGCGAGATCGTCCAAACGGCCCGTTGCTTCGTCAAACGAAACTTCGATGATCTCCGCATCGCCGTGTTTCGTGTAGGTCCGAGCGACCTCGCGATATTCGGGATGCACGGACGCGGCTACGACGATCTTGTTTCGACGCGTAACGCGCTGAGCCATCAGGTACGCCTCGGCCATCGCGGTCGATCCGTCGTACATTGACGCGTTGGCGACCTCCATTCCGGTGAGCTGGCAGATCAGCGTTTGGAATTCGAAGATATACTGGAGCGTGCCCTGCGAGACCTCTGGCTGGTACGGCGTGTAGGAAGTGAAGAATTCCGACCGCTGTATCAGATGATCGACGATCGTGGGCGAGTAATGCGAATAAATGCCGCCGCCGAGAAATGACGGTTTCGTTGCTGCTGTGTTTTTCGCGGCCATCTCTTCCAAAGCTGCTATTACTTCGGGTTCCGCATGCGCCTCGGTTATGTTCAACTTACGGCCAAGCTTAACGTCGTCGGGGATCGAGCGGAAAAGCTCGTCAGCGCTGGAAAGCCCGATCGATTCGAGCATTTCTGCACGTTCGTCGGGCGAATTTGGAATATATCTCATTTGATCAATTCAAAATGCAAAATGCAGAATGCACAATGAAGAGTTCGGACGCTTCCGACATTTTGCATTGTGCATTTCGCATTAACCAATTGTTGAAAGGTATTCTTCGTACTCTTCGGCGGAAAGCATCGCGTCGACGCCGTTGGGGTTTTCCATCTTGACCTTTACGAACCAGCCGTCGCCGTACGGGTCGGAATTTACTTTTTCGGGCGTATCGTTGAGCCCCTCGTTCACCTCGGTGATCTCGCCGGCGATCGGCGTGAAGACTTCCGAAACCGCCTTGACGGATTCAACCGACCCGAAAGCCTCGTGCGCGCCGAATTTATCGCCGACGCGGGGCATGTCTATGTAAACCACGTCGCCGAGGCTGTGCTGAGCGTAATCGGTGATGCCGATCGTCGCCGTTTCTCCGTCCGCAGAGATCCACTCGTGGTCTTTGCTGTAACGCAAATTTTCCGGAATATTTGTCATACAATTTGATTTTTTATTGGGTTGGCGATCTTCAGGCGTCTTTCCAACAGAAGTCCGTCTTGCATATCTTCGGAATACAATATGCTTGCGTTTGCTGCAAGTGCGCTCGATACCACAACGCTGTCCCAAAACGAAAACGGGTGTTGTTCACGAAGTTCCGAAGCTTTCAAAAGGATACCGTGTTCGATGGAGACTACTTCATGGTCGTAATAAAACCGGCTGATCAACTGCCGAATGCGTGTTTCGTCGAAGTTCGCTTTCCTGATCAAATTCACGCAAACTTCACCGATGACTTGGGAACTCAAACAGATTTGCGGCCTGAGCTTCCCGACTAATTCCCGGCATCGCCTCGATTTTTCCACGTCCTGGCTCTCAATAAATACATAAAGCCAGATATTTGAGTCAAGAAAGAACTTAAAGTCTTCGATCATAGATCTCTTCTCGCGAAAAGGGTGTAAAATCTGTGATCTTTATTGGGTGACTCATAAGTTCAGAAATGATGTCGTACGGTTCATCACCATTTTTGTTCCTGGCCCTGATCTCGACCTCGATCTCACTATCATCGAGGAGCTTCGCCCTATATTCCTCGGGAATCGGGATCATACCTCGTTTAATTTCTGCCTGAAATCGGATAGTCATATTGTTATCTGGCCCGCTTATAGAACGGCGTCGGGACGATCTCGGCTAGAAGCTTTTTACCTCTTACATCAATTCTAATTTCCTGCCCCGTTTTTGCAAATTCGACGGGGACGAATGCGAGGCCGATGTTCTTTTTCAGGAAAGGAGCGGGTGAGCCGGAGGTGACGACACCTGCTTTTTTGTCGTCGATGTGGACCTCGAATTCGTCGCGGGCGATGCCAGGCTCCCGCATTTCGAAGCCGACGAGCCGGCGTTTCAAACCTTCTTCTTTTTGTTTAGCGAGTGCGGGCTGGCCGATAAAGCCGCCGTCCTTATTTAATTTCGTTATCCAGCCGAGGTTTGCTTCGAGCGGGGTGATGTCGTCGGAAAGCTCGTGGCCGTAGAGCGACATTGCGGCCTCGAGCCGCAGCGTGTTCCTAGCCGCGAGGCCGCAAGGCAGTATGCCTTTATCCTTTCCAGTTTCGAGCATTTTGTTCCAGAGCTGTTCGGCAAACTGCGAATCGGCGTAAACTTCGAAGCCATCCTCGCCCGTGTAGCCGGTGCGGGAAATGATCGCTTCTACATCGTCCACCTTACCGGTGGTGAAATGGTAATACTTGATCGGGCTAAGCTCCGTGTCGGTCAGTTTCTGAAGGATCTCGACGGCTTTCGGGCCCTGGATGGCGATCTGGCAATAGTCTTTGCTGACGTTCGTCAGGACGACGTCGTCCTCGCCTTTGTGCGAGGTGATCCAGTCCCAATCCTTATCGGTCGTCGAGGCATTCACGACGAGCAGGAGCTTTTGCTGATCGAAACGGTAAACGAGCAGGTCGTCGACCACGCCGCCTTTTTCGTTGGTCAGGGCGGAGTAATGCGCCTGGCCGTCGACGAGCTGCGTGGCGTCGTTGGTCGTCAGCCGGTTCACGAACTTGATCGCGTCGGGCCCTTCGACCCAGATTTCGCCCATGTGCGAAACGTCGAACAGCCCGGCCCGCGTGCGCGTTGCCATGTGCTCCTCGATCACGCCCGCCGCGTACTGCACCGGCATATCCCAGCCGCCAAAATCCACCATCTTCCCGCCCGCCGCGCGGTGGGCTTTGTTGAGAGGCGTTCTCCTCAATTCGTCCGTCATATTGAACAGCTTAAACGAGCAAGCTAACACGCACGAACGTTGTAGTCAAAAACAATGCGGAAGCCCGCACGGAGGAAGGACGAGACGTGCCGATCGAGCATTGCGTCCTTACATTGT
>JAICPV010000045.1 GCA_025929655.1 Pyrinomonadaceae bacterium | reverse complement strand
TGCGAGATATAACCGGCCGATTGTTATCCGCGAGTAATCAAATTGCTGCGTTTCGAAATTATCTGCGAAATTCGGAACTAAAAGGCCGAAAGTTTGCCTAAGAAATCTGGAATCCCGAATCCGGAATTATGAATATTTTAGAGATCCGAACACTTCGCGGGCCGAATTACTGGAGCGGCTATTGGAAAAAGCTCATTGTGATGCGGCTCGATATCGGCGAGTACGAGCAAAAGCCGTCCGATAAGCTCCCGCACCTTCTAGGCCGCGTCGTCGAGCTTATGCCGACGCTCGAAAAGCACGGATGCAGCTACGGTGAGGAGGGCGGATTCTTACGCCGTATCAAAGAAGGTACCTGGGCGGGCCACATCATCGAGCATATCGCGCTCGAGCTCCAGACCCTTGCGGGAATGGATACGGGCTACGGCCGTACGCGTGAAACCGGCGAAAAAGGCATCTACAGCGTCGTTTTCAGCTATCACGAAGAAGAGGTGGGGCGGTTCGCCGCGCGGGCTGCGGTAGATATATTTCTCGGCCTTGCCGAGGACAAACCAGTCGAAGAAATTCGTTTGCAGCTCGCTGAAGATGTCCGCCGAATGCGCGAGATCCGTGAAGAGGTGCGATTCGGGCCATCAACCGGCGCGCTTGTCGAGGAGGCGGACAATCGCGGCATTCCGCATATTCGACTGAACGATCAGTCACTCGTACAGCTCGGTTACGGTGTATTTCAAAAGCGTATCCAGGCCACTATGACCGCAAACACCAATACTATTGCGGTCGATATTGCCGGGAACAAACATGCGACAAAAAAGCTTCTTGGCGATATGGGCGTGCCCGTTCCGAAGGGCTATCGGATCCGGAACATCGACGAGCTTGAGGAAACCCTGGAAGCGGTCGGGTATCCATGCGTGATCAAACCGCTCGACGGCAACCATGGCAAGGGCGCTACGGTCGGGATCAGCGACCTCGAACACGCGAAAGCGGCATGGGAGCGTGCGAAGGAATATTCGCGTTGGATAATCGTCGAGAAGCAGCTGGAAGGCGACGACTTTCGGGCCCTCATCGTCAACAATCGGATGATCGCGGTGGCCAAACGGGTTCCCGCGCATGTGATCGGCGACGGCAAACAGACGATCCGGCAGTTGATCGACGAAGTTAACTCTGATCCGCGGCGCGGCTACGGACATGAAAACGTTCTCACCGAAATTGCCATCGATAACCAGACGTTGCGCTGCATCCGAAATGCCGGTTACGAGATCGACAGCGTTCTCCCGAAGGATGAACGCCTGGGATTAAAGACAACAGCGAATATCTCGACCGGCGGCACGGCGATCGATATGACCGACCAGGTCCATCCTGAAAACGTCTTTCTTTTCGAAAGGATCGCCAGGATCATCGGTTTGGACGTTGCCGGTGTCGATGTGATCGCGCCGAACGTAAGTGAGCCGTTGCGGGAAACCGGCGGCGGAATTATCGAAGTAAACGCGGCACCCGGATTTCGAATGCATCTTGCCCCGAGCGAAGGGATCGGCCGCAACGTGGCCGAGCACGTCATCGACATGCTTTTTCCTACGGGGGCACCTTCGCGAATTCCGATATTCGCCATCACCGGGACGAACGGCAAAACGACAACGACGCGGCTGATCGCGCATATATTGCGGAACTCGGGCCGAACCGTCGGATTCACCACGACCGACGGCACTTACATCGGCAACGACCAGATAACCCGCGGGGATAATACCGGCCCGGTGTCGGCTCAGCTCGTGCTGAAGGATCCGACCGTGGATGTGGCGGTGCTGGAAACTGCACGAGGCGGGATCATTCGGTCGGGCCTGGGATTCGATCAATGCGACGTAGGGATCGTGCTTAACGTCGCCGAAGACCACTTGGGATTGAAAGACGTCAACACGCTCGAAGATCTCGCTCGCGTAAAATCGGTGATACCGCGAGCCGTCAGCCGCCGCGGTTACGCCGTGCTGAACGCCGAGGACGAACGCGTGTATAAGATGCGGGATCTGGTCGACGGCCGCGTGGTCTGCTTTTCGATGGACGAGAACAACGTGAATATCAAGCGGCGTGCTGCCCGCGGCCGCGTTTCGTGCGTCTACGAGAACGGCTACGTGACCATATTGAAAGGGAAGTGGAAGGTGCGGATCGAAAAAGTCGTAAATATCCCGCTTACGTACGGCGGCCGTGCGGAATTCATGATCCAGAACGTCCTTGCCGGAACGCTCGCTTGCTTCGTCCACGGTGTTTCGATCGAGGACATCCGCGTAGGGCTAACGACATTCAATGCAGGAACGGCGCAAACGCCGGGACGCTTGAATTTCATCGAGGTCGGCTACGCGACGGTCCTGATGGACTACGCGCACAACCCGGCAGGCGCGCGCGGTTTGACCAATTTCGTAACCAAGCTGCCGTACAAATACCGCACCGCCGTCTTGAACGGAACCGGCGACCGGCGCGACGACGATATTCGCGAATTCGCACAGGTCATCGGCGATCATTTCGACCGGATCGTCATCCGCCGAGGAGCTTATTTGCGCGGACGTACGGAGGAAGAAATGTTCCGGCTTCTGCAGGAAGGGATCGCTCGGAGCAGCAATACGTCGACGGTTCGCGTAATCCCGGAGAGCCGAGAGGCGATCCATCACGCGATCAAAAATGCGCGTAAAGGCGAATTGATCGTGACTCTGGCCGACCGCGTGCCGGACGACATTCGATACGTTCAGGAGATCAGGGACAAACTGCTTGAGGAGCAACAAGCAGCCCACATAACGGCGGGCTAATCGCGATATATTTCAATATGAAATTGTCCGTCTGCTGAAACAGAACCGCGATACATTCCTTCGCAGTTGAACGGCATAGTCACGTTCGCCTTCGAATCGACGGCGATCAGGCCGCCTTCGCCGCCGATCGACGTCAGGTGATCGATGGTTTCGCGCGCCGCGTCTTCGGCGGAAAGTTCTTTGTATCTCATCCTTGCGGCGACGTCGAATGCCGTTACGCCCAACATAAAATACTCTCCATGCCCGGTGCAAGAGACAGCACAAACATCGTCAGCGTAAGTGCCGGCACCGATCAGCGGAGTGTCGCCGATTCGGCCGAATTTCTTGTTCGTCATTCCGCCGGTGGACGTCGCTGCAGCGAGATGTCCGTTTGAATCGCAGGCAACGGCGCCGACGGTACCCTTTGAACTGATTCCAGATTCCAAATTCCAGATCTCAGATTTCTTTTCCGCGGTTTTCGAATCCGGGATCTGGAATTCGGAATCTAGAATTTGTTCGGTTTCGGCAGCAGTGTGGTCGAGTTCGACGACGCCTTCTTCGCGCGCCTTTAAAAGCTGTGCGTAGCGATGCTCGGTGAAAAAGTACGCATCGTCCTCGAAATCCACGTTCATCTGTCGGGCGAAACGATTAGCTCCGTCGCCGGCGAGCAGGATATGTTCCGTTCGGTCCATAACGAGGCGGGCGAGCTTTATCGGATTGCGGACGTTCTTCACGAACGCAACGGCGCCGGCTTTCAGCCGTGAGCCGTCCATGATCGACGCATCCATCTCGTTCTTACCCTCGTGGGTGAAGACCGAACCGTGGCCGGCATTGAACAAATGAAAATCCTCTAGCGAGCAAGTTGTGGCTTCCACGGCATCGAGTGCGGACCCTCCGCGTTCGAGAATTTCCCATCCCGCACGCAGCCCTTTCTCAAGTCCACCGCGATACTCGGCCTCGAGCTCGGGCGTCATTGCTGACCGAAGGATGGTTCCGGCGCCGCCGTGGACTGCCAACGCGATCTTCGACATAAAGCGATTTTACCGCAGACCGGTCAGAACCGCCTGCGTGAGCGGGCGGTCAGTTCCCTAAAAGTGCTCGAACGTTTCCTTGCGATGATTAAAGGTAACATTCTGGCCGCCCGCTCACGCAGGCGGTTCTGACAAATTCGCATTACGCAATCGGAGAGCGTTCGCGATCACCGAGACCGAGCTGAACGTCATCGCCGCACTTGCGATCATCGGCGAGAGCAGAATTCCAAATACAGGATATAAAATTCCCGCCGCGATCGGTACGCCGACGATGTTGTAGATGAACGCGAAGAAGAGGTTTTGCCTGATGTTTCGCATTGTGGCCCTGCTTAGATTTCTAGCTCGTAAAATGCCTTTTAGATCGGGCTTTAGCAGCGTGATATCTGCCGATTCGATGGCGACGTCCGTGCCGCTCGCGAATGCGATCCCTACATCTGCCTGAGCCAACGCGGGAGCATCGTTAACACCATCGCCCGCCATCGCTACGATCTTGCCCTGCGATTGCAGCTGCTTCACTTTGGTTGCTTTCTCCTCCGGCATCACCTCCGCGAATACCTGATCGATCCCAAGTTGGCCAGCAACCGACTCCGCCGTTTCCTGGCGATCACCGGTCATCATCACGACCTCGAGACCCAGTCGGTGCAGCTCATCGACAGCTGCTTTCGCCGAAAGCTTGATCGCGTCGGCAACGACAATTATGCCAACCAACACACCATCGATCGTGACGGAGAGTCGCGAGCCGATCGGCAAGTCAGGACCGGGAGCGGTAGCGACCGGGTGCCTTCCCGTCCTACCAACAAAGACCTTTCGGTCGTCTATCTTCCCCGAAACACCCACACCGGTTACGGAACGAAATTCCTCAACGTTCGTCGCATCAATCCCGCGTTTCTCTGCTTCCGTGATCACCGCGTTCGCGAGCGGATGCTCGCTATGACGTTCCACCGATGCTGCGAGTTGAAGAATTTCGTTTTCAGAGAGAATCCCGTCGCTATCGCTCCGGGTTCTGACCGGAACAATTGTTTGAACGGTTGGTTTTCCTTCAGTCAGCGTTCCCGTCTTATCGACGACGATCGCGTTTACTTTTTCGAGCGTCTCGAGCGCTTCGGCCTGCTTTACGAGCACCCCGTTTCTTGCGCCGTGGCCGGTGCCGACCATTATCGACATCGGGGTCGCCAGGCCCAATGCGCACGGACATGCGATTATAAGTACGGAAACAGCGGCGACGATCGCGTAGGCAAGGCTTCCGACAACCAAAAACCAGATTAGAAATGCTGCGATCGCAACAACAATAACGGCAGGGACAAAGTATGCAGATACGACGTCGGCAAGCCGCTGTATCGGCGCACGGCTGCGTTGCGCCTCTCCAACCATTTTTACGATCTGGGCAAGCAGCGTTTCGCTACCGACCTTTTCCGCTCGCATCAGAAAAGAACGAGTTCCGTTTATCGTGCCGCCTATCACTTTACTGCCAGCGGATTTTTCAACGGGGATGGATTCACCGGTGACCATTGATTCATCGATCGATGTCGCTCCTTCGATGATCTCACCGTCAGTTGGCACTTTCTCGTTCGCTTTAACGCGAAGTGTTTGACCGACGTGAACGTGACGAAGATCGATCACGTCCTCGCTGCCGTCATCGAAAACGACAGTTGCCGTTTCCGGTGCTAATCTCAACAATTCTTTTATCGCCGATGAAGTTTGCGACCGAGCACGCAGCTCGAGGACCTGCCCAAGCAGAACCAGCGTCGTGATGACCGCTGCAGCCTCGAAGTATCCCGGGACGATCCCGCTGTGAGCATCTCGCATGGCCGCCGGAAACAGATTCGGTGCAAATAAAGCGGCAAGACTTAGCATGTACGCAGAGCCTGTTCCGATAGCTATCAGCGTGAACATGTTCGGGCTGATGTTTTTGATCGACGCCCACGCCCTTTGAAAAAACGGCCAGCCGCCCCAAAGCACAACCGGCGTTGCAAAGACGAATTGGATCCACAAAAACACCGCAGAAGCCTGACCGTGAGGGAGGGCTAAAAGAGCATCGAAATCAATAAACATCTCCGACATCGCCAGAGCGAAAACAGGAATTGTAAGCACTGCCGAGATCCAAAACCGCCGCTTCATGTCGGCGTATTCCGGATCGGCGTGTTCCTCGAGCGTTATCTCCTTCGGCTCCAGCGCCATCCCGCAGATCGGACACGTTCCCGGACCGATCTGAACGATCTCCGGGTGCATCGGACACGTGTATTCGATTTCGGATTTCGGATTTTGGATTTTGGATTGCCTCTGAACGTCGACGTCAGCCTCTGGTTCCAAGTAATGCCGATGTTCATCTGCGCCACTCGGCGTTTCTGCGGTTGATAAATACCTTTCGGGAGCAGCCGCGAACTTAGCTTTGCAGACCGGATTGCAAAAGTAGTAGGTTTTCCCTTCGAGATCGTATTGAGCCGCCGCGGTTTCCGGCGTTACGAGCATTTTGCAGACGGGATCGATCTCAGCCTGAGTTTCGACCGGCTTCGATCGCGTCAATCCGATCGGACCTGTTTCCATACTTTTATTTTAGACCATAGCGTCGCGAATATCTGGAAAACGACATCCATTGCCTATGTCCTATAAATGTCGGCATTCCGTTCACCGAATGCCAAACCTTATCCGAAATGGCAATCCCGATCCGATCGGGAACGCAAAGCCAGGAGTTCCGTTCGAACGGGACCGTCCGGCCGCCGAAGTGAGGTTCCTTGCAACATTCCCTCAAAATATTCTTCGTAATTGTTTTATTAACTGTTTCCGGCGTGTATGCGCAGCGGTCTGAACGGCCGGTCGCGGTTCTGGTCGACCAGATCGGCAGCGGTCGGGTGCATTTGCGAAACAACGTTCGCGAAACGCCGCGTTCCGTCGAGATCCCGTCCGTCGCCGCAACCGAGAGGCGCGCTTTTGAGCTTATGAACGCTGAACGCCAGTCTGCCGGCCTGCCGTCGCTGCAATGGAGCGACGAAGCCGCTCGGCTTGCGACCATGCACGCGCGAACGATGGCCGACAGCAAATTCTTCTCGCACCGAGGGCCGGATGGCGAGACTGTAGACGGGCGTGCTTCACAAATGGGGATCAAATGGCAGGCTATCGGCGAAAATATCGCGACGATGCGTGGACACCAAGACCCGGCAACGAAGGCGGTCGAGACCTGGATGAATTCGACCGGCCATAAACGCAATATCCTGAACGCCATCTACAATCAGTCCGCGATAGCAGCAGCCGTCGCCGACGATGGCACGATATACTTCACGCAAGTTTTTCTATCGAAATAATTCAGATCGAGGCTGCTGCCAATAAAGGGTGTGTCGTTCGACGGCACGCTCTTTTACTTTGCTCGGCGGCGAAACTATCCTCTTAAGCGGTGAGGCTGACTCTTCCATCATTCGCTAAGATCAACCTGTATCTCGAGGTCCTCGGAAAGCGTCCGGACGGCTACCACGAGATCTTTACGGTGCTGCAAACCATTTCGCTTTGCGACGAGCTCACCTTTGAGGATGCGGGAAGCAGGATCGAGTTGACGATGAACGGCCTGCCGCTGCCGCAGGGAGAGAAAAACCTGATCGTCCGGGCGGCACACGCTTTGCGATCGGAATTCAATATCGGCCGAGGCGCCAGGATCTTTCTTAGAAAGCGAATCCCGGTTGGAGGCGGCCTCGGCGGGGGTTCTTCGAACGCGGCCGTAGCGCTGATCGGGCTGTCGAAGGTTTGGGGAATCGATCTTCAGATCAAATCGTTCGAAAAGATCGCCGGAACGCTCGGTACCGATGTGCCGTTCTTTTTAAAAGGCGGCACTGCAACAGGAGTCGGACGAGGTGAGATCATCGAATCTGCCGGTGATTTTCCTTTTTCATATGCGATCGTCACGGCACCGCGGCTGCATATTTCGTCGGCGAGCGCGTATGCAGGTCTGAACGCTCCGAACTTGACAAACACTGCCTCGAATCGTATTCTCAACGTTTCCCGCGCGGCTGAAATTCTGCGCGGTGAATTGAAAAACGACTTTGAAAAGACGGTCTTTGCTCGCTTTCCCGAAGTAGGAAGGGCAAAGGAAATGCTTCTCAAGCTAGGTGCTGAACGTGCACTGATGAGCGGCAGCGGAGCGAGCGTCTTTGGAATTTTTGACAACGAAGAGACACGGCAGACAGCATTGAAAGCCCTCGGTGAGGAAACCGACTGGCGAAGTTTTGCCGTAGCGGCTGTTTCGCGAAAGGAATATCGCGAAAAGCTGGGACTATAGAAAACGCAGGCGAGCCGTCTGCGGTCCTACGAGCCGTTTCCGATAGTTTCTGAAATTTACGTCTTGGGGCGTAGCCAAGTGGTAAGGCACCGGTCTTTGGATCCGGCATTCGTAGGTTCGAATCCTCCCGCCCCAGCCACTTAACTTCAGTATCGGAACGGCCGGCTTGAAATGATCAGGCGGCCGTTTTTGTTTGGAGTTCAAGCTTTAGCTTGCTGATATTAATTTTGGTGAATCGTTTTTGACCGGAGCACGCTAAAGCGTGAACTCCAAACAAATGAGCGTAACCGGTAACGTAAAAATATTCGCGGGCAATGCACACCCGGAGCTCGCTCAGGAGATCTGCGACCATCTTAGCTGCGATCTTGGTAAGGCAGTGACGGACCGGTTCTCCGACGGTGAATTCAATTTTTCCATCGGAGAAAATGTGCGAGGTTCGGACGTCTTCATCGTCCAGCCGACGTGCCCGCCGACCGACGCTCATTTGATGGAGCTTTTGATAATGATCGACACATGCGTTCGCGCTTCGGCCGAACGCGTAACGGCGGTCATCCCGTATTTCGGCTACGCGCGTTCGGATAAAAAGGACCGGCCGCGGGTGCCGATCGCCGCGAAACTGGTAGCAAATTTGCTGACAACGGCCGGCGCACAGCGAATCTTGACGATGGACCTGCATGCGTCGCAGATCCAGGGATTTTTTGACATTCCGGTGGACCATCTATATGCGGCACCGATCGTGGTTGAGTATTTCAAGAACAATCCGATCGAGAACCTCATAGTCGTCGCCCCGGATACCGGCGGTGCCGAACGGGCCAGGGCATACGCCAAACGGCTCGATGCCGGCCTCGCGCTTTGCGACAAACGCCGCGAACGCGCAAACGAGGCCGAGGTTATGAACATCGTCGGCGACGTCGCCGGCAAGAACTGCCTGATCGTTGACGATCTGTGTGATACGGGCGGCACGATCTGCAAGGTCGCCAAAGCTTTGCATGAGGCCGGTGCGAACGAGGTTTATGCGTGCTTCACGCACGGGGTGCTGTCCGGAAAAGCAGTCGAGAACATAACCGGTTCTTATTTGAAAAAGGTGATCGTGACGAACACGATACCGGTAAGGGAAAACGGCAAACCGCTGCTTGACGGCGGTAAGATCGAGATCCTGAGCGTCGCCAAATTGTTGTCGTCCGCGATCAAATCGATCCATGACGAGACGAGCGTGTCTTCACTATTCATATAATTCCGGATTCCGGATTCCAGGTTACTTGGAATAAGAATTTGGAATCTGAAATTTGGAATTTGGAATCTGAAAGTATGGCTGAAAAATTTGTTGTAAAAGCTGAAAAGAAGGAAGCGGGCGGAAAGAACATCAACCGCCGAATGCGCGCCGAGGGCAAAATTCCGGTCGTCGTTTACGGCGGGGGAACCGAAAGCGTCGCGGCTATCGCTGAGTTGAAGGAACTCGCGGCGATATTGCGTACTGATGCCGGCGTCAACACCGTGTTTTCGCTCGACATCGGGGGCGATATCAACGATGTGATCTTTCAGGACCGGCAGATCGACCCGATCCGTGGCCGTTTGATCCATGCCGATCTTCGCCGCTTTGCAAAGGGCGAAAAGATCGAGATGACGGTGCCGATCCATCTTTCGGGCGAGCCCGATGCGTTAAAGGAAGAAGGTGCGGTCCTCACGCAGGCGATGCGCGAGATCAAGGTGCTATGCGAGCCCGCGAAAACGCCGGAATTCATCGACCTTGATGTTTCGGATCTCGAGGCCGGGCATGCGAAGCACGTCTCGGATCTAAAAGTCGATGAGGGAATCGAGATCCACGAAGATCCAGAGACCGTGGTCGCGTCGATCGTCATTGTGAAGGAAGCCGAGCTAGAGCCGCAGGTCGCCGAAGAAGGCGCTGAACCCGTCGTCGAAGGTGAAGAGGGTGAAGCTCCGGCTGCTGAAGGCGGCGATGAAGGCGGCGAGTAAGTTTGGAGTACACGCTTTAGCGTGCATTCACAAAAATGCCAACTGAAGTTGGAACTCCGAACTGGTTGATCATTGGACTCGGGAATCCCGGAGCCGCTTACGAGCGGACGCGGCATAATCTCGGTTTTATGCTGGTCGACGAACTCGCCCGCGAGGCACAAACGCAGATCAAGCGCGGCGAATGCCGAAGCCTGATCGGGCGGGCGGTGATTGAAGATCAAGC
>JAICPV010000266.1 GCA_025929655.1 Pyrinomonadaceae bacterium | reverse complement strand
TACTGCAACATCACCAAATGCTGCACCAAAGTTTGCCCCGAGCATATTACAATTACCGATAACGCGATCATTCCGCTCAAAGAGCGCGTCGTCGACGAGCATTACGACCCGCTTGCAAAGCTGGTGAAGATATTTCGACGAAAGTAGGAGCGGGGACACTCTTGTTCCCACGAACGCCGTCCCGGCGTTCGAATAAAGTTTATTTGTACTAACGGTTGTTCGCCCTGCGGGCTCATGGCGACAAGAGTGTCGCCGCTCCATTTTATGTTCGACCTAAAACCACTCCATCATGACGCGATCCCTGCGGCGCTGGAAAAAGCGAATAAATACCGTTTGCTCAACGAACCCGGTGCGGCCGAGAGCATTTACCTCGACATTCTCGCGGTCGACCCCGACCATCAAGAAGCCTTGAAAAACATCGTCCTCGCGATGAGCGACCGATTCGGGAAGGATTACGCGGTCGGCGACACGCACATCAATGAATTCGTCGCAAAACTGAGCGACCCATACCAAAAGGCCTATTACACCGGCATCGTTTACGAACGCCGCGCGAAAGCGACTTTGAACAAAGGCGGCCTGCAGGCGTACGAACTTTTCACGACCGCGATGGAGTGGTTCGAAAAGGCGGAAGCGATCCGGCCCTCTGGAAACGACGACGCGATCCTCCGTTGGAACGGATGTGCGCGGATAATCAACCGCAATAAGCTTCAACCGCACGTAATGAGCGCCGGCGATACGTTAGAGTGAGCCGCAGAAAGATCGCTCGCCATAATTAGTCTCTATTGAGAAGGGGGCTGCGCCCCCCGAAATATTCTTTTTAGGAATTATGATCAACAACCGAGTCCGCCCTGGAATTGAAGTTTTGCTGAATGATCGCGTTGATATGCTCAAAGGGCAGAAGATCGGCCTGGTATGCAACCAAGCTTCGGTGCTGCCCGATCTGAAACATGCGGCCGATGTTTTTCATGAGCATCCGAATATCGAATTGACGACGCTCTTCGGCCCCCAGCACGGCATTCGCGGCGACGTGCAGGACAACATGGTCGAAACCGACCATACGAACGATCCGCGGACAAACCTTCCTGTTTATTCACTGTACAGCGAAACGCGCGAGCCGACCGAGGCGATGCTGCTCGACGTGGACACGATCGTCTTCGATTTGCAGGACGTCGGCTGCCGCATCTACACGTTCAACTACACGATGGCGAACTGCATGCGTGCCGCGAAAAGGCACGGAAAGCGCGTCGTCGTCTGCGACCGGCCGAACCCGATCAACGGTGTCACGCTCGAAGGTAACGTGACCGAGCACGAATTCACTTCGTTCGTCGGTCAGTTTGAGATCCCGACGCGTCACGGGATGACCACCGGTGAATTGGCAAAGATGTTCAACGACCACTTCGGTATCGGCTGCGAACTCGAAGTTGTGCCCATGGACGGATGGCGCCGCGAAATGTGGTTCGAAGATACCGGCCTGCAGTGGGTGATGCCGTCGCCGAACATTCCGACGGTTGATACCTGCGTTGTTTTCCCGGCCACCGTCCACGTCGAGGGCACGGAAATGAGCGAAGGCCGCGGCACCACACGCGTCTTCGAACTCAACGGCGCTCCGTTTATCGACCCGTGGGTATGGGTTGCTGAACTCGAAAAATTCGGATTCCCCGGTGTGAAATTTCGCCAAACTTACTTTCAGCCCACCTTCCAGAAACACGCGAAAGTGACGTGCGGCGGCCTGCAATTGCACGTTACAGATAGAGAGACCTTTACTCCTGTGCTTGTCGGCATAGCGATGATAAAGACGGCGCACGACCTTTACCCCGATCAGTTTCAATGGAAACAAGACGCGTACGAATACGAGTTCGACAAGAATCCCTTCGACGTGATCAGCGGGACGGACAAGATCCGCAATGGGATCGAAGCGGGAGCTTCATTGACCGACATATCAGCGGGTTGGGAGGATGGACTCAATGCCTTCAGGGAGCTCAGCAAAAAATACTTGCTCTATTGATCCGAAAAGTATTACTCTTACCGGTAGGAGTAATACTTATGCGAGTCACGTCTAAGGGTCAGGTTACGATCCCGATCGCCCTTCGGGAAAAATTCGGCATTTTCCCGGACACCGAGGTCGAGTTCGGCTTCCGCGGAAATCAGATCACGATACAGAAGGCGAAAACCAAGAAAGGCAAGTTATCTCGTGGCGAGCGCATCGTCGCACGGGCAACGGGAACGGGTACCGTAAATCTAGATCTTACGACCGATCAGATCATGGCCCTCACCCGAGGATGGGGCGAAGATGATTATGATCGATAGCAATGTCCTGCTCGACATCGCCAGTGTAAATTCCAAGTGGTATTCATGGTCGTCAGAGGCGGTCGAAACAGCCGGAAATTCCAACGTTCTTGTCATTAATCCGATAATTTATGCGGAGGCGTCGGTGCGCTACGCCTCTCCGGATGCATTCGACACGGCCTTTCCCGAACAGTTTTTTCGACGCGAGCCTTTGCCCTACGCGGCGGCTTTTATTGCCGGAAAGGCTCACGTTTCATATCGAAACAAAGGCGGTTCACGGATCACACCGCTGCCCGATTTTTTTATTGGAGCTCACGCAGCGGTTTCTGGTTATCGAATTATCACCCGAGACCCGCGACGCTTTCGCCGGTACTTCCCTTCCGTAAAATTGATCGCGCCGTGACACTTGCGTCGTTCAATTCATTTCTTCTCTCTTAGTGCCTTCCAAACCTTCTCACCGCGGGGTGAAAGGCGATAGCCCGGACGGAGGCTCTCGGTCAGGCCGAGGGCTTTCAGTTTGCGGACCCAGGGTTTGAAGGTCGGGATGGTGAGGCCGATGGATTCGGCGAGGACCTGCGCGTGGGTGTTCGGCCGGTCGTGGATCATTTGCAGATACAACTGCGTCCAGTTTCCGCGCTGGCTGTTTTGATCGAGCTTCTTCAACCTGCTGATAATTTCATCAAGTTCCTTCTTGCTAAGTTTGTCGTCCGCTCGTAAAGCCTTGCGCGGGTCTTCGCCGACCCAATGCACACCGATGCGGTATATGTCTTCGTCGCGATCGTAGAGATCTGCGAGTAATTCTTTCTTGGATTTGAATCCTGCAGCCTTCGCATCTTTTTCGGTGATCTGTTTTTCGGTTACTGTTTTGACCGAATCGATACCCAAAACGCCTCGCTGCGTCATCTGCGTGCCGCCGGCTTTTACGCCCGGGCGTTTCCACCGGCGAAAGATGAGCGAGATGTTTCCGGCTTTTATTTCGTCAAGGATCTTGTTCTTGATAAGCATCGAAGTAAGAGTTACGCGTTTACGCGTGATGGCCAGATCAGTCGCTACTACCTAAAAATCACGCCTAAAGGCGTAACTCTTACCCGCCGCTGACGGCGTTGAAGATATGAAGTTCGTCGGAGTTCAGCCTTGTAGCCAGGCCCTTTAGATGTTTTACGTCGTCGCTGCCGACGAATACATTTACATGCTGACGGATCTCGCCTTGTTCGTTCAGGACGCGGTCGCGCAGGGAGGGATGAAGTTTCCAAAGCGAATCGAGCGCGTCGCCGACGGTCGCGAAATCGCCACCGAGCGACACCTCAAGCTTGCCATTGGAAAACGATTTGAGATGCCCGCTTAAATAAACCGTCATAGCCGCAATAGAAAGACTTTGCGTACTTTGCCTCTCTGCGTGGAAATTTCACGCAATGGCGCAAAGGTTAAAAATAAAACTAGACCGAATATGCCTTGACGCAGCAGATCTCCGGCAACGAGCCTTCGATCAATTTCCACGAGTCTCCGTCGTCGGCGGAGCCGAAAAGCTTTCCGTTTTTCGTGCCGAAAAAGACGTTGTTCCCGGTCGACGTGACCGCGTCGCGAAGGATGACCTCGTACGCGTTCTTCTGCGGCAAGCCTTTTGCGAGCGGCTGCCACGAATTACCCTCGTCACGGCTGCGATAAACGCGAAGCTTGCCGTCGCAAGTGAACCGCTGCCCGTCCGCCTGAAGCGGCACGATGAAGACCGAGCCCGCTTCCGAAACCGTTAGCCCGAAACCGAAATTCGAAGGCAGCCCGTTCTCGATCTCCTGCCATGTCGTTGCGCCGTCGCGGCTTCGGTAAACGCCGTGGTGATTCTGTAAAAAGTATGTGTTCTTCTTTTTTGGGTGCCGCGCGATCTTGTGCACGCACTGGCCGAACTCGGGATATTGGTCCGGCAGGAAATATGCTTTCACGCCGGTGTTCGTCACCTGCCATTTCTGCCCGCCATCGTTCGATTGGTAAACGCCGCCGGTCGAAATTGCGATCTTGAGGTCGTCCGGATCTTCAATGACGTCGCGGTTCATGTCATGCAACTTCTTCCACTTGCTCTTTGAGC
>JAICPV010000343.1 GCA_025929655.1 Pyrinomonadaceae bacterium | reverse complement strand
CGATCACCAGGCTCATCACGGCGCACACAAGGACTGCGATGTGATTTATGTAGAAATTTTCCATAGCGGCTATGAGATTAGCCGTGTTTCAAACGAGCGTATTGGAAAAAATTTACATTCGGAATAAGTGTTAAGTGAGAAGTGATAAGCGTCCTTACTTTTCACCTTTCACATTTCACTTATTCCGAAGCGTATTCTGTCAGCCGACGGGAATGTAATTCTGATAGTTCGTGCGGATCTTTGCGTATTGCTCGGGCGTGAAGCCCGAGAAATGTTTGAAGTCGTTGATGAAATGCGCCTGGTCGTAAAAACCGCATTCGTGCGCGATCCGGCCCCAATCTATGTCGGTTGATCCATCTATCGTTCGCACGGCTTTCTGAAACCGCATGATCTTCAAATACGATTTCGGGTTCACCCCGACGCTTTTGCGGAACATCTCGGTGAAATGTTTTTGCGAGTAGCCGATCCGGTCGTTCATCCGCGCGATATTGACCTCGTCCGGCCGCTCGGACATTTCCGCGACAGCGAATGCGACACACGGGTTCACTTCCTTCTTGGAGGCGAATTTTGAAACGAGGAAAACTTCCATCATCCGGAAACGCGCATTTATATCCTTCGTTTCGAGCATTCGCTCCCGAATATCGACGAAATCGCTACCCCAAACCAGATCGGCATCCACGACGCTGTCGCGGATCTCGTTCATCGGAAAAGGAAAGAACGGCGCGGCCATCCCTTTCTTGAACGAGATGACCATCATTGCGGCATCAGTACCCGACGGAATGGTTATCGGTTCTGTGCGAACGCCCGAAGCCCAGACGTGGTGGCACGCCTGTATTTCTTTCAGCGTGTCGTTATCGTAGATGAACTGCGGCCCGTCGTGGAAGTCGATCAAGATCTCGACGTCTCCGTTCGGCAGAAAGCGGTCGATCGAGTGAGCGTGTTGGATGCCGTCGAAATATATGAATAGTTCGACGAACTGATTCAGCGGAAACGACGGAAAATAGGGGTGGTGAAGCATTGCTGAAAAAGCCCAGCAATGTTACGACGAGAACAAATCAGAATCAAATTCAGAGGCCGGTCTCTTCTTCGATCTCTGTGATCTTTTCGACCCGTCGTCCGTGGCGTCCGCCTTCGAAATCAGCGGCAAACCACGCTCTAACGATCTGGTCCAGTTCCTCAGCAGTGTTGAAGCGCGCGGCGAGCGAAAGTACGTTAGCGTCGTTGTGCTCGCGGGCGAGGCGGGCGATATCAGGGCTCCATGCGACGGCCGCGCGCACGCCGCGGACCTTGTTCGCCGCGATCGCCATCCCGGTCCCGGAGCCGCAGACCAGCAAACCCTGCTCGTAATCGCCTTTCGCGACGGCTTCTGCGACCTCCTTTGCGAAATCCGGGTAATCGACGCTGTCTGGCGACACGGTGCCCATATCCTTGTATTCGATCCCGAGCTCGTCGAGCGTCTTTTTGATCTGTTCCTTTTCTTCGTAGCCCGCGTGATCGGCTCCGAGGGCGATTCTTTTCACCATGTATCTATATTAACGCAACTCGCTTACAGGGATTTCGTGTCGGAAATAAAAACTTGGTTCAACCTTTGGAAAAGAACTATAATCCAACCAGCACCGGCCGGATGTTTCAATTCATCTCAAAGAGCATTTGCCTGTTAATACTGATTTTCGCGTTTTTCGCGGGAAATCTTGCCGCGCAGGATTTTCTGCCGGAGCTGGTCCGGCGGATCAAACCCTCTGCGGTCGCGATCGAAACGTTCGACAGCCGCGGCAACAGCCTTTCCCGCGGGTCGGGTTTTTTTACCGCAAACGACCGTGTCATCACCAACCGGCATGTGATCGAACGATCCAGCCGCGTGGAGATACATCTACAGGACGGCAAGAAGTTTCCCGTTAAAGGGGTGATCGCGATCGACGGCGAAGGCGACCTTGCTATGCTGCAGGTCGATATCCCTTCTCAGTTCGTAAAGCCGCTGCCGATCGCCAGGGCCGTGCCGGCGGAAGGCGAGTCGATCGTCGTTATCGGGAATCCGTTTGGCCTCGAAGGCAGCGTTTCGAACGGCATCGTGTCTGCCGTTCGCGAAATCCCGGGCTACGGGAAAATAATTCAGATCACTGCTCCGATCTCGCCTGGCTCTTCCGGTTCGCCTGTTGTGAACATGAATGGGCAAGTGATCGGTGTCGCGACGCTCCAGGCCGCGGAAGGGCAGAGCCTGAATTTCGCGGTACCCGCCGAACGCATCTTCCAGCTTCGAGTCAGCGAGGTGCAGACATTTAACTCGCTCGCTCTGGAAACCCAAAAGAACAAACGCGCGGCTGCCGAACGGCTCTATTCGCAGGGTGTCGCGCAGCTTTCCCGCGACGACTATGCCCGTGCCTTGCCATTTTTCGAAAAGGCGGTCGAGATCGACAATAATTATCCTGAAGCGTGGTATCAGGCAGGCTTTTGTTACGGCGTTTTGGGTAAGCATGCCGATTCGCTGAAGGCCTCAAAACAGGCGGCGAAGCTGCGGCCGGAGTGGGCGGCGGTCCATGTGAATATCGGCGCGTCGAACTTCGCTCTGTCGCAATACAAAGAGGCCGCAGATGCGTACCGGCAGGCGATCAAGCTCGACGATACGAACCCGGAAACACAGTTTGCATACGGCCTTAGCCTGAACAAGCTCAATCGCGCCGACGAAGAGATTCTCGCCTACAAGCGTACGGTTGCGTTGAAACCGGACCATCAAAATGCTCTCGAAAAATTAGGGCAAGCGTATTTCAAACAAAAACGGTGGGCATCGGCCGCAGAGACATACGAACAACTGAAGATCTATAAGCCGGACGCGAAAACGTTCAGCGCCCTTGGCGAAAGCTATCTCGAATTGGGCAAATTCGAAGAAGGTGCTTCCGCCCTCAACAACGCTGTCAACTACGATCCGGAACTGGAGCAGGCAAGATATAATCTCGGTCGAGCTTATCTGAAACTCGGCAACCGCGACATGGCGACCGTCCACTACGAAATGTTGAAGAATTCGAAATCGGACTGGGCGGACAGGCTTTTCGTTTTACTGAATCCGTGACTGACGCGGACGCCCTCGTCCGCTCCGCATCCGCAGGATGCGAATTCAGTTTTCGCCCTTCGAGCTCATTGCGGACGAGGGCGTCCGCGTTCCCAGTTTCGATTTATCAGGCTGGCGACGAAGCCGGCGCCGAAGCCGTTGTCGATGTTTACCACGGTGACGTTGGATGCGCAGGAGTTGAGCATTCCAAGAAGTGCGGCGACGCCGCCGAAAGCCGCTCCATACCCGATGCTGGTGGGCACGCCTATTACAGGAACGCTGACCAGGCCGCCTACGACCGACGGCAGCGCGCCCTCCATACCGGCCACGACGATCACGACACGCGAATCCTGAAGCCTTTCACGTTCGCCTAAAATGCGGTGTATGCCGGCAACCCCGGCGTCCCATATGCGCTGGACGCGGTTTCCCATTGCTTCGGCGGTGAGCGCCGCTTCTTCCGCCACCGGGATATCGCTGGTTCCTGCGGTGCATATCGTGATCTCGCTCACACCCAAGTCCATCGTGTCGCGGATCACACGGATCACGCGTGCGGATTCGTGCCATTCG
>JAICPV010000251.1 GCA_025929655.1 Pyrinomonadaceae bacterium | reverse complement strand
TTCCATATGCTGCGGTGGGCCGAACTGGAATCAACCTCCCTGGCCGGTATCGCACAAAAAAGCAAAGACGATCTTGTTCGGACTGAGAATTTGGAACGTGCCAAGCGTCCGCTTGAGGTGGCCCTGAGTCATTATCCGGACGAAGTCTCGCTCAATGATTCTCTTGGCGTGTTAAACGAGCTGCTTTTGACAATGAAAATGAGAGAATTTTTCGCAGAAGCGGATGCGGCGGCCTCGGCCGGCGATAATGCATTAGCAGCGGAGATCTATCGCGAAGCATTGGATTTCCTTCGAATTCACGAGCGTTCGGACGTACACGATGAATTTCGTGTTCAAATCGAGCAGGCGCTGGCATATTATCAGTGACAGTAAGACTACCTGGCTAAGACATGATTTCACAAAGATGTCCCGTGTGCCGCAGCAAGCGGATCCGCCGCGGCTATCGGCGAACACCGTTATTACTGCGTTTATTATTCCGGTACAACCTTTTATGCGACAACTGCAATCTTGAATTTCAGGGGTTCGCAGTTCCCGGGACGGTAGGTTCGAAATCACGATCGCGCCCAAGGGCAAGAAAGATCCCTGAACGGCAGTAATCTATCTACAGCGTGCAACAACTTCTTTTTGCAAGTTTTCGGCTCCGGAGCGCAATTCTAACTGCCGGATTGATTCTCTTAATCCTTGGGTTTATATCGCCGCTTTTAGGGCAAACCAGTTCAAGTACCGGAAGTGCCGAAAAGGGCGATTTCCTGGATCGGGTTCACCAGGGTGATGTTATCGAAATTCGCGTTCCGGGATATATTGATTACGATTGGCGCGGTCGCCTAAATCCTGAAGGTTTTCTCGACGGTTTCGATAAGATCGCCACTCCAATATACGCGCAATGCAAATCGTTAGGGGAATTAGAGGCTGCGGTCGACAAGGTCCTTTCTGAAATTCTTCGTGCGCCGAAAACGGAAGTTAAATTTGTCGATCGATCGAAACGGCAGATAGCTACGATCGATGGTGCTGTGCGTAATCCGCAGCGAATGCAGCTTCGGAGAAGTATTAGATTGAGCGAGGTGATCGTCAACGCCGGCGGCCTTACTGATAGAGCTAGCGGGCAATTGATCATTTCCAGGCCCGCCGGCGCGAGTTGCGTCAACGAATCTTCCGCCGCAACATCGCAGAGGTTCGATATAGCGGTCGCGGATCTTTTGGCCGGCAAGGCTGACGCCGACCCGACGATCGTGAGCGGTGATCTTATCGTTGTAATTGAAGCCTCGCCGGTGTTCTTATTGGGGGCGGTCCAGGGCCAGGGGCGGATCGATTTCCGTTCCGATCTTACCGTTAGCCGTGCAATCGATTCTGCGGGCGGGTTAGCAAAAAACGCGAATGCTGAATCCGTAAAGATCTTTCGCAGGGAGGGCGGATCGAGCATAATTCAAGTAGATCTAGAAAGGATCCGGGATAAACGCGATGAAGATGTAGTATTGCGTCCGTTCGACATAATCGATGTTCCCTCTAAGGGAAAGCCGCCCCGGCGTTTGCCTCCGGTTCTCGAAAACGATATCGACATTTCGGAGCGACGGGCTAAATTACCGATAAAAATAATTGAGTAACGGAGAAGTCCCGCGCTTCGTCAATATAAATGAATTGAGGAAACAGCCGGAATTTGTTCAAATAAGTTCAGGAAGATCGCTTCCAAAAAGATAAAACAAATGGCATTATTCGGAAAAAAATTTGGCAGGCGTACGATCGCCTTGTTTTGGTGTGCAGTTGTAGCGATTGTCAGCGGTGTATTGATCTCGCTTGAGCTCATACCGGTGCTTTATGTCCTTGCTACACTCTCGCTTGTCGTTCTCCTTTTGATTGTCGCGTTTGCCGACCTCGAAAGTGTGGGACGTGATGTGACAAATTGATGGTTTTATCAGATGGCCCGCCGATTTCTTTTATTTGTCTTTATATGCTCGCTTGTGCTGGTCGCTCGGGGCTCGGTTGCCGACGAGATCAAAGCGTCCCGGAAATTAAAGTGGCCTAATCCAACGATCAAGATATTTTTATCCTCGTCTCTTTTTTCCTCGGCGGGGGCGATCAAGCCGGACAGCGACGTTAGAAGCGCTGTTCTACGCGCTTTGCAGCGATGGGAAGAGCCGGCTCAGATCGAGTTTCAGGTTGCGTATAGTGAAATTAATTCGATAAGCCCGAAGGGGCCGGCCGGCGACGGCATCAGCGTTATTACCGTTGCGCCGGAGCCCGAGAATCTGCTGGCTTTCAACGGAAAAAATGAAAATGCCTCTGGGTTGACGCGAGTTTTCTACGACGCACGAGGATCGATCATGGAAGCCGACGTCGCCCTTAATCCCTCTCAACTTTATACGACCGACAAAACGCCAGGTACCTTCGATCTCGAAGCCGTATTGACGCACGAGTTCGGGCACTTGTTGGGGCTGGGTCACTCTCCTGATGCTTCGTCGGTGATGGTTGACGGCGTTCCACGTAATGGTGGATTCGAATCGTTTAATTTTGTTCGGCAGCTCTCCGCGGATGACAAGTCGAAGATTCGCGGTGTCTATGGATTCGATCATTCAGCGGATGGCTGTTGTGCCCGAATCAGAGGACGTCTTAACACTTCTGCTGAAATCTCGGGTCCCTTTTTGATCTGGATCCAGGATACGCAAAGCGGCGCTCTTGCCGAGGTCGAGGTCACTAAGCCCAATAGGTTTTACGATTTCGGGGCGATCTTACGGGGCCGTTATGAGGTTGTCGCGCAAAGCTATTCACCCGCGAACCCGGCGTCCGGTGCGGTTCATTCAGGTTCGAGATACTTTCAATCCCATCAGAATGTTGTTCTCGCTGGACCCGTTAAACCGGTGACGTTTGATGTCCGTTATATCGGCCTCAGTGGCGAATTGTCTCGACGCGCGGTCATCGTTAACTCGGGAAACAGTTATCGATTGGTTCTTGCGGGACCGGGCCTTGGAAATCCGGAACTGAAATTTGGCACCACTTCAAGGGATATCACGATCGAGGCGGTCAGGGCCGAAACGTGGACCACCGGTAACGGCCTCGCACATCGGGCGTTCCAATTGACCGTTTCCAGATCGGTTCCCGTCGGTCAATACAGCGTTTTTGCCGAGGATCCGACCGGGGCTCGTCGATACCTGGTCGGTGGAATTTCGGTGAATTGACCTGTAGGTAATTCTGAAACTTCCTTTAAGAGAATTGTCCAGATAATTTTGTTGCAATTGACGCTCGAAACGACGGATAATCGGGATGTTCACCTCCCCGGTGAACATCCGGTCGCGAGGGGTGAGGACTCGTGACCAAATCGGGCGACGGAGTGGGAGACGTCGCCCATTTTCTTTTCCTGCGTGTATGAAAGGTTACTTGACCTGCGTGGAATTTCGCGTAAACTCTTCCTGTTCCTTCTAAATGGATTCACTATGCAATTGACTCCATAATAAGCAGTTAGGGCTTTCCGATCGACGGCAACCGCGGTTCCTTTACGACTTGCGGTTTTTTGTTTTGGAGTATGAATTCCAAACGCACGAGCGCTTTCAAAAAGTGGCTGTTCAATCAGGTCGGCGAGATCGAAGGGCCTCATGAGCACGAGGGCCGCCATCCGCAACACCCCTGGTGGAAGGTGATGTGCCTCACGGGTGTCGATTACTTTTCTACCTTGGGATATCAGCCCGGCATTGCACTCCTGGCTGCCGGAGCGATCTCGCCCTTTGCGACACTCGTCCTTGTCCTGCTTACCCTTTTCGGCGCTCTTCCGATGTACCGTCGGGTCGCGGAGGAAAGTCCGCATGGAGACGGCTCCATTTCAATGCTGGAGAAGCTGTTGTCGCGGTGGAAAGGGAAGATGTTTGTGCTTGCCCTTCTCGGATTCGTGGCGACCAGCTTCGTCATCACAATAACGCTTTCTGCGGCTGACGCGACGGCACATATTGTGGAAAATCCTTACATCGAGGAGCACGCCGCATTTCTCGATCATCGCGTTTGGATGACCCTGGCCCTCATAACGCTACTTGGCCTTGTATTTTTGAAAGGGTTCAATGAGGCCATCGGCATCGCGGTCGTCATTGTCGCAATATTCCTTGCTTTCAATTTAGTCACTATTTCCGTCGGCTTGTATCACATCATCTATGTTCGCCCGGATTCCGTCGTCAACTGGCAGGCATGGCTGTGGTCGTCACCAGGTATCAACGGGAGCGCCTTGCTGGTAGCCTTTAGCGCGATGCGCCTCTTTCCAAATTTGGCACTCGGACTTTCAGGTTTTGAAACCGGCGTGGTGGTGATGCCCCTTGTCGAAAGCGGCGTAAACAAGCCGCATCGCACGAACGAACCTATCCACCTGTCCACTTTTGTGAAAGCCGACGCAGCTCCGGACGTGCAGGCACATCTCGATGGCCGGATACGCAATGGTAAGAAGCTGTTGACCGGTGCCGCGTTGATCATGAGCTTCTATCTCATAGGCAGCAG
>JAICPV010000279.1 GCA_025929655.1 Pyrinomonadaceae bacterium | reverse complement strand
TAGAGCTACCAAGCTTGTTATCTGCTATTTAGAGAAAACTTCAGACGATCTCGCCCTTTATACTAAACACCCTCCAGGAATCCGATGTTTTGTAAACGTCGTCCGGTTCAGGCGAGCGGAGCAATATCTCGTCGTCGGTCGGATGCCAATAGCCCGGTTCGACCTCCGCCGCTTTCGCGTCCAAAACGGTTTTCGGCTCACCGGGCTTTTTCTTTGAGGCCGGTTTCTTTTTTACATCGACAGTTTTTGTCGCGTCGGTTTTTGCCATAAATGGAGCGGGGACACTCCTGTCCCCATGAGCCCGCAGGGCGAACAGCCTTGATGATCCGTAACCGCAATTTCGAATCCCGGCACGTCGGGATTCGTGGCGACAAGAGTGTCGCCGCTCCGTCAGATTCCCATTATGTTATATCCGCAATCGACGTAGATCGTTTCGCCGGTGATGCCAGACGAAAGCTCGCTGACCAGGAAAAGCGCGGTATTGCCGACCTCGGCAGCAGTAACGTTTCGTTTCAGAGGGGATTTCTCTCCGACGTAGCTGAGCAGCGAGCCCATATTCTTTACCCCGCGGGCCGACAGCGTGTTGATCGGGCCGGCGCTGATCGCGTTGACGCGAATGTTCTGTTTCCCGAGGTCTGCTGCGAGGTAACGTGTCGACGCCTCCAATGCGGCTTTTGCCACACCCATCACGTTGTAGTTTGAAACCACCTTTTCGGCGCCGTAATACGTCATCGTAACGATACTGCCACCGTCGGTCATCAGCGGCGAAGCGGCGAATGCGACCTGCGTGAGCGAAAAAGCGCTGATCTCCAATGCAGTACGAAACGCGTCGCGTGTGGTCGTTACGAATTCACCCTCGAGCGCCTCGCGCGGCGCAAATGCGATCGAATGCACGACGAAGTCCAATCGGCCGTATTTATTTTTGACGGCTTCAAACGCAGCATCGACCTCGGCCTGGTTGGTCACATCGCACGGAACGACAAGCGAATCCGGCAAACCGGCAGCAAGTTTTTCGACCTTTTCCTGCAGCCTTTCACCCTGAAACGTAAATGCCAATCTAGCGCCGTGGCGGCCGCACGCGTCGGCGCACGCCCACGCGATCGAGCGTTGGTTCGCGACGCCGAAGATCATTCCGATCTTGTTTTCAAGCATAAATTTGTACGGCAGACTGTTAGTCTGCCGAATGCGACAGGCTAACAGCCTGTCGTACTAATCCGTCACATATAACTTCTGCAGCGATTCGAAATCAAGCATCCGGATGTCGATATCGACCGGCGTTCCGGAGAAACGGCGCGTATTCAAAACGGAGCGCAGCCGCTCGTCGTCCTCTGGAGAAAGCTGTGTTATCAAAACAAGCATCATTCTTACTTTTAGCGAAGCGCGGGCGTCGGCGACGCGTTCCTTCACACGCTTTACCTTCCGGGTCATCGCATCGATCTTGTCCTGGCGAAGATCCGGTGCAACCAAAAAAGAAACTTCACAGCAATTAAGCACGTCGTCCTTTACGAAAACAGCGTCGAACGGGACGTCACCGATACCGACGTGGCGAAGCAGCGGAACATTTTCTTCCTGCTGTATCTGCCGCAGGGCCAGGTCTTCCGCAACGATATACGCGGTTTGCAGATCGCTTTCATGATTTGTCTCGGCGTCCAAAACCTTTGAAAGCTCAAAAACCTCGAGCTTCAGGTTCTGTCTTTGAACTTCGGGCAAAGCAGCCTCCCATTCAATTCGGTTTTGGTCGTGGGCAGCTATCAGCCTTTTGAACTGGTCTATCGAAAACCATGCGTACGCGATAACGCCGACAGCGCCCGCAGTAAATATAGCGGCGCTCGGCCACTCCTGAATTGAAATGGAATAAACAACCCCGCCGATCAAACATATCAGCACAACGGCGCTTAGAAAAACCTGTGGCGTGACGGACGTCCTACGCGAAAACTGCACGAACGAATTGTCCAACTGCTTTGCCATCTTAGGCCGAGGCGGTTCTTTCGAACGGGATGTCGTCGAAGTGGGTCATCGCCTTGAAGTCCTTAAAACGCTGATTTATTTCAGGATAGGTCAGCTCGTCGACGCGTTCGGTACCGAATTTCTCGACATTGAACGATGCCATAACCGAGCCGTAGATCATCGCTCGTCGCAGGGTCGCGTCGTTTACTTACTTCTGTGAAGCCAGAAAACCCAAGAAACCAACAGCGAATGTATCGCCCGCACCGGTCGGATCGAAAACGCTTTCGAGCGGATACGCAGGAGTCGCGAAATAACCGTCCTTCGTGAACAGCGTCGCGCCGTACTCGCCGCGTTTGATGACGATCGCTTTCAGGCCGAGACCAAGGATCTGTTTCGCGGCTTTGTAAATGCTCGGCTCGTCGGTTATCTGACGCGCCTCCGCATCGTTAATAACTATGCAATCGACGGATTTGATCGTTTCGAGCAGTTCGCCTTTGACCGACGCGATCCAGTAATTCATCGTGTCCATCGCGACGAATTTCGCGTTTTCGCATTGCTTGCGAACCCCGAGCTGCAGCGTCGGCTGGATGTTTGCAAGGAAAACAAATTCCGCATTCTTCGAATTTTCGGAAAGCTTAGGGTCAAAAGTCTCGAACACGTTCAACTGCGTTTCAAGCGTGTGCGCCGTGTTCATGTCGTAATCGTACCGGCCGCTCCAGAAGAACGTCTTGCCGTCGGGAATGATCTCGATATCTTCGGTATTCATGTGATGCCGTCGGAAAACGTCCCATTCAGCTTCGCCGAAATCGCCGCCGACCACGCCGACCGCGTTCACGTCCGCAAAAAAGCTCGCCGACAGGCCAAAATGCGTCGCCGCGCCGCCAAGAACCTTATCGCGTTTGCCGAACGGCGTCTCAAGCGCGTCGAACGCGACGGAACCTACAACTGTTAGTGACATAGAAAAGGTGGTCAGTGGTCAGTGGTCAGTGGTCAGAAGAACAATTATCTGACCACTGATCACCGGCCACTGAGCACTGTTATTTTACACGCCACGGCGGGTTTTTGCGATTTTCGCCGGCGCGAAACAGGCAGATGCGGTTCCCATTGGGGTCGTTCAGGTAGGCTTGCCGCCAGAGCCAGTCGCGGTCTGAGGGATCTTCTTCGAATAGCAAGCCGAGGAATTTCAACCGGCGTACTTCTTCGTCCAGATCTTCGCATTCGAAATAAAGCACGATGTTGTTCGTTGATGTAATGCTGTCGGCGAATTGCACGGAAACCGTCGATTCACCGTCGGGACATTCCATCCGTGCATATCGCGGAAGCGAATCGACAATAAGAATAAGGCCGAGCTTTTGGAAAAACTCGACCGTTTCTTGCGTTTTATTGCTGTAGATCGTGACCTGGTTGAGATTCATACGCAGGCGGAAACCCGACCGATAGGGAGGGTGTACTTAGCCGTACCTAATTGACACCCTCGCTATCGCTCGGGTTTCTGCCTTTCATTTCACTGCCCGCAGTCCTTTCAATTCGGCGATCGTTTTCTCCGCCTCTTCCTTGTACTTGCTCTGCGGATTCAGTTCAAGCATTTTTGCGAGATACGCCTCGGCGTCTTCGCGGAGTTTCGCGGGTGCAAATTTTTCTTTTTCCTTCGGCAGACGCAGGTCGACCTTTTGCTTGCCTTCATTTTTCGAAAGGTAATAGCTCGACATTCCCGCGAGATACAGAAACTCGTCCATCTTCGAAAAATCGGGGTATGCTGCGTACGTTTCTTCAAAACGGAAGATTACCTGCTTGTAAGCACGTTTCAAAGGTGTGAACGCCTGCCAGGCGACGTCGAGATTATGCTTCGCGTCTTTCTCTAACACCGGATCGCGGTCGATCGCCGGCGTGACGTTACGTTGGCCTGACGCGCTGGTGACGTATACAAAACTAACCAAAACCATGCAGAAAGCAAATACAAACTGATTTCTCATTAACATAAAGATGAAACTGATAAACGAAAGGTTTGCGTCAACGATCGTCGATTTTGCCACTGTCTTTTGGAATCAAAGATCGGAGCATCGAGTCCACCACCTTTTCCTCTCTTCCGAACTCACGTGGTGGACAGTTATACGTGGCATAAATCATCTGAGTGCCTGATTTTAGCCACCATTTTCTCCAAAATGTTTCATCATCCGTAAACTGCGCGAAGAAGCCACTCAGATCACCAAAGGAAATGGGCGCAAGAGTGTCACCTCCTGCAAAATCGCGCAAATCATTTTCGGTT
>JAICPV010000217.1 GCA_025929655.1 Pyrinomonadaceae bacterium | reverse complement strand
GGCGTTGACACGCGTGTCGTCGTAACTCCGACGGCGAGCATCAAGAACAAAGCATTCTTTGGCGGCGATAGGTTCGCTCCCAGCGCATTGGTCCGTGGGCTCAATTTGGAAATTGAAGGCAACGGCGACGGAACCGGCGCACTTGCCGCAACAAAGGTTCGTTTTGAACGCCGCAATTTGGAGGTAGCACAGTCGATCGACGCTCGGGTGGCACCGGCCGAAGCCCGTTTGACCGCTGCTGAAGAGAACGCTCAGCGAGTATCCGGCCAGATCGACGAGCTGATGGCGATCTCCAACGCTGCACGCGGTGGTGCGAAGGCCGCACAGGACACCGCTGACGCTGCTGTTGAAGGCGTGAATGCCACCAACCAGCGCATCACCGACATGGACGATTATGTCGTTCAGTCGTCGGATATGGTCAACTTCCGCGTGAACAGTGCGGTTCTCTCGCCGGAAGCAAAACAGAAACTCGACGCGATCGCGCAGGCATCGACTTCGCTGCGAGGCTATTTCATCGAGATCACCGGTTTTGCGTCGGCAGAAGGCAGCACGGCTCATAACAAGGCTCTCAGCCAGCGACGTGCAAAGGCTGTTATCGACTACATGATCGAAACACACAATATCCCGCTTCGCCGCATCGGACAATCATACGGATATGGCGAGCTGCAGGCTATTGCGGACAACACTACACGAGAAGGACGGGAGCAGAACCGCCGCGTCGAGGTCAAACTACTCGTCAGCCGCGGTCTCAATCAGAATGTCGAAGTACGACAGGTAAAGGACGATACTGAGGACTAATTAACTCAGCTGTTGTTTGTCAAGGGGGTAAGCGGAAGCGGTTCTTCACGAACCGTTTTCGCTTTTTCTTACAACGCCTGCCCACGTTCCTCAATCATACCGACATGCCAAAGCACATCTTGATCGCTGTTCTGCTTACCATCCTTTTTTCCGTTTCGCTTTTTGCACAAAATCCGACTCCGACGCCGAAGATCCAGGAAGATGACACGGTCATTAAAGTGGATTCGCGTTTGGTCGTTGTGCCCGTTTCCGTGACGGACGCAAAGGGCGACCCGGTGCTGGGACTGACAGCGAAGGATTTCGCGATCGAGGAAGAAGGGCGGCGTCAGCAGATCGAAAATGCCGGCGACGCCATGAGCGTGCCGCTGGAGATCGCGCTATTGTTCGACGTTTCGGCGAGCACCGACGCGATGTTTAAATTCGAACAGCAGACCGCTGCGAAGTTTCTGCAACAGGTCATGCGGCCGGACGATCGTGCGGTTATTTTCACAGTCGGCCAGAACCCCATTATGGTCCAGGGCCGCGATACCGCCGAGAAGGCTGTAGCGAGCGTCCTCAATATCACCGCCACCAAAGGGGCGACCGCGTTCTTCGATTCGGTGAAAGAGGCTGCAAGCTACCTGCGTACGATGTCGCCGGAGGGCCGTCGCCGCGTGATCCTGGTGATCTCTGACGGCGAGGACAATTTCAGCGAAGGCGTGCAGCGTGCCGTTCGCCAGTATGAACGCAACCTTGTCGATAAAGGCCCCGATCCGGATTACAAGAAGCTGAGATCGGTCGTTGCACAGGCGCAGAACACAGCCAAGAACGCGGAACGCGCGAAGGTGCTGCGCGCTTTGCAGGACGCCGACATCGTCCACTACTCGATCAATCCGGCGGGCAGCTCTTATCAGCTTAACCAGATCAGCGTGTTCGGACAGGAAAATATGGATGTGTTCTCGAAACAGACAGGCGGCACTGCGTTCCTGCCGAAATTCGCGCCGATCGACACGAAGGACACCTATCAGAATCAGAACAACATGAAGAAGAACGCGCAGATCCTCGAGCAGATATTCAATCAGCTCGCGAACGAGCTGCGTGCGCAATACCTGATCCAGTATTATTCGGACGCCGAATATCCGCAGAATAAGTTTGTGAAATTGCGGATCTCGCTTCCCGCTCGCGGCGACCTGAAGCTTCGCGCCCGCGACGGTTATTTCGTTAAGAATTAATTCACTGAAGTTTTTTTACGAGCAATCGGAACGGTATTCGGTGCCAGCCTGCCAACTTCGTAAACTTCGGTTTTTGGAGAATTTGAAACCGGAACGGCAACATCACCCATTACCGCTATCGGCTGTTGGGATACCGGGGCATTAGAGCCCGAGATCGCGACCGCGCCCATCAGCGGGTAATCGCCCATTTCGTAGCGCTTTTCGATATTTCCCTTCTTCGAGAAAAAAGTCATTAGTCCAATGCCCGCAAACAGCGTCATCAGCAGCGAAAAGGCCGCCGTCGCCACACGCGAAACGCGTTCCTTAACCTTCGCCCAACCGACCGGGCAATCCTTAGTTAGGATCGTACCGTCGGCACGGCGGTAATAACGAACACACAAGCGGCCTTCGGTTTGCGTCAGTAGACTTTCCGCTTCTTTCACGGACATACCGGAAAGGTTGTAAACGTTCAGGTTGCACTGCCCGCAGAAACGCTTGCGGTCGGTTCCGATCATGCCCGCCCAGTCCGCCGGGCAAGGGCTCGCGATACGCATGTTATTCAAAGGACTTTGTTTGGACGACATATAAAAACTCCGTTCAATATGACTTCAGCAGATGCTGTTGCCTTTTGAACGGAGTCGACTGAATTGTCTTGCAAAAAAAGCTACCGGAACTTCAAAGCTCGCCGGGAAGATCTAGGATGTGAACCTACCTTTATCTCGCTGCTCGCCCCGGAACAAGAGAGATTATCTTTCTCAGAACCCCATTCACTGAACGGGAATCGGGAAAGTACTCGCGAACGTCGGATTCGATAGCGACATAGTGCGTGTCGGAAGTAACTTTCTTTCCCTTAAGCGTTCTTATTGTGCAGCCGTTCTTCATGGCCTTAGCGTATTTTCCCCGCACTCCCTTCTTCCCTGTGAAATCGTATTCCGGCAGCATTTGATCTCTACCTTTTTTCATACGTATCGCATTCCCATGGTGTCGCTTTGCGAGCACTGATAATTCTGATTGTAACACCGCCATCTACGCCATCTATGTCTGTATGAACCACGAGCAGCATGCGGAGCTACCCGCATAACCCCATCGTTATCGACCGTTCCTCTTCGACGGTATGAAATTCGTCTCGATACGAAACTGCTCTTGGATCAAAGAAAACTTCTATGGCTTCACCAAAGCTGACGCTGTTTGCTTCCGTAAATTCGAGGCCGCCTTTTCTTCGTCCCATACGAATTCAATGTTCATTGTCAAACCTATTTCGTTCTCCGATATTTATGCGTGATCGGCCGTCGACGACCGACGCCGATCGCATTTCTTGAGATTATCAGCGTTGGAGGAAGCTGCTGCCGTTTAAATTCGTTCGCCGGATGTTCGACCTTGTTCAGGACCGAATACACAAGCTCGGCGTCGTGGCCGGCGGCGATTATCTCGGTGGGCGCTTTCTTTTGCTCGAAGTACAGTTCGAGGATCGGGTCCATCAGCTCGTACGGCGGCAGGCTGTCCTGGTCGAACTGGTTCGGTGCAAGCTCGGCTGACGGGCGTTTCTCGATGATCTTGGTCGGGATGATCTCGCGGCCCGCGGATTCGTTAATGTGGCGTGCGATCTCCCAAACTTCCGTTTTCAAAACATCGCCAAGCACCGCAAGCCCGCCGTTCGTATCGCCATACAGGGTGCAATACCCGACGGCCAATTCGGACTTATTCCCTGTCGATAGCAGCAAGCGGCCCTCTGCGTTCGAGATCGCCATAAGGATCACGCCCCGGAGCCTGGATTGGATATTCTCCGCAGCGACCGATTCGCCGCCCTTTGTCGGGACGCGGAGGTTGAGCTGATCTACCAACACATCAAAAGCGTCGGAGATCGGTTCAGTCCGCACTTCGCAGCCAAGATTTCGAACAAGCTCTTCCGAATCCGCGATCGATCCTTCCGACGAGAACGGCGATGGCATCATCACGCAAAGCACGTTCTCCGGGCCGAGCGCCTCGCAGGCGAGCGCAGCAACCAGAGCCGAATCCATGCCGCCGGAGAGGCCCAGCACGACGTTCTTGAAATTGTTCTTGCGGGCGTAGTCGCGAATGCCCAAAACGAGCGCCTTACGGATCGCCTCGCATTCGCCGCCTGTTATCCCGCGAGCGTCGGGCTTTCGGCAATCGAGCTCAACCGTTTCGACGAATTCCTCGAACGCCGATGCCTGCAGGATGATGTCGCCTTCCTGGTCGGCGATCAGGCTCGCGCCGTCGAAGATGATGCCGTCGTTCCCGCCGATGAGATTAACGAAAACGATCGGCACCTTGTTCAGCTTTGCACGGTGCGCGACCATGTCGCATCGCAGCTTGATCTTTCCCTTGTTGTACGGCGACGCGTTGATCGAAACGACGAGATCAGCTCCCATTTCGATCACTTCGTCCGCCGGATCGGTTTCGTATAGGCGGTCCTTCCAAAACGTTTTGTCGTTCCAGAAATCTTCGCAAACGACCACGCCGAGCCTCACACCGTTGACCTCGAACAATTTCCTATCGTGACCGTCGCTCGGTTCGAACCATCTCGGGTCGTCGAAAACGTCGTATTCCGGCAGCAATGTCTTATCTGTGAACCCGAGCAGCTTCCCGTCGTGGATCACCGCCGCGCAATTAAACAAGCGTCTACCATCGTTATCGTCATTCGGCCGGATCGTTCCAACGACCGCCGTAATGCCTTTCGTCTCTGGGATTATTCTGTCGAGCGGCTCCAGGGAATGCGCAACTATGTCCGCGTCCTGAAACCAATCCTGCGAGGTATATCCGTGAGTTGTAACCTCCGGGAAAACGATGAGGTCCGATCCGTCCGCCTTTGCCATTTTGATGGCTGCGATGATCCGTTCGACATTCCCTTCAATGTCACCGTTCGTCGTATTGATCTGCCCGATCGTAACCTTCATACGCACATTCTACGACTTGCGGCCGTAAAAGCCATCCAGCACAGTGAACTGCGAAAAGCCATCGTTCCCATATCACCAAACAATTACAACGATCATTGACGGACAGTGTCAGCTCTCTTT
>JAICPV010000099.1 GCA_025929655.1 Pyrinomonadaceae bacterium | reverse complement strand
GAAATTTTCATCATCGTCGCTTTCAAATGTGCCGAAAGCAGAATGTTCTGTTCTTTGGCTTCGGCTATGGCCTGCTCGACGAAGCTTCTCAGCGCCGAGAGATGCATGACGGAAGAATCGATCACCTCGCCAAGTTTCAGCGGAGAAAAGTCTTTCAAAACCTCCTCAGAACCGTCGCTTCCATAGAAGACAATACTGAACTTTCCTTCCGTTTCGATCGTCTTCGAAGTTTCCGACCCGTAAAAATCTCCTTCGTGCATGTGTGCAACTGAGGTCTTGGAATTCGCACTCCAAGTTCCCATCCGGTGCGGGTTCGCTTTGGCGTAATTCTTTACGGCTTTAGGAGCGCGCCGGTCGGAATTCCCCTCCCTGAGCACGGGATTTACCGCACTTCCCAGCACCTTCGCATACTTCTTATTGATGGATCTTTCTTCGTCTGTTTTGGGTACTGCGGGATAATTCGGAACCGCATAGCCCTGTTCCTGTAACTCGGCGATCGCTTCTTCCAGTTGCGGAACGGACGCCGAGATGTTCGGCAGTTTAATGATGTTCGCTTCCCGTTTCGTCGCCAATTCGCCCAAGGCAGCAAGTGCGTCCGGCATCTTTTGATCGTCGCTTAAGAATTCAGGAAAGTTGGCTAGAATGCGCCCCGCAAGCGAAATATCCGGCACCTCGATCTCGATATCCGCCGATCGCGTAAATGCTTTTAGGATCGGTAAAAAAGAATGGGTCGCCAGCATCGGCGCTTCGTCCGTCAACGTGTAATAGATCTTCGATTTTTCTGCCATTTTGTTGCTTGTAGACCGGTATCCATTTCTATATTAAGGCGGTACAAATCGAAACGTAAAATTAGTGATCTGGAATAAGTATCTGCGCGCGAGATTCAGAGATCATGCGGCTGATGCTTCCGGAGTAGCAAACAGGCTTTCGAATTCAGGGTCGCCATGGAGGAGAGCGAGGTCGGGGTCTTGCCGGGCCCACGCCGTCGCGCTGTAGCCGGCGTCGCAGGCCTTTCGTAGAGAGTTCATCGCGTCTTTGGCATTCCCCATCAGGCAAAAGACGCACGCAATGTTATAGAGGATCATTGTGTCGTCGGGGCGTAGCGCCATCGCAATGTCGGCTTCGCGCTTTGCCTCCTCGAACCGGCCCAATGTGGAGTACGCGTTGGCTAGCAGCACGCGAGCACGAGCGTCTTCAGGCACTTTTCTCACATGAGCCTCAAAGGTTGCGACCATTCTGTGGCTGAAATTATTAAGCGCTTCCGTCTTTCCCAATGCTCCAAGGGCATTTGCGATGGGAATCATGGTGTTGTAGTTCTCGCCCGCGTGCGCGAGAGCGTCCTCCATGATGTCGACCAGTTCATGGTATTGCCCCGATTCAAAAAGGGCGCTTCCCAAGAGATAATAGCCTCCATCCAGGTCGGGATACTTTTTTAGCGTCGTCCGCATTTTATCCAGAACCTCGGCGTAGCGTTTTTCAGCGAAACCCAACCAGGCCTCCGCTAGTCGAACCTCGGGCGCATCGCTACCGTTGCGGCGAGCTTTTTCCGTTGCTGCGACTGCTCGATCGATCCATCGGTGGTCCCGCTCGAAGTAATAGAAATGCTGAACGCATACGTTGGCCAAGCCGGCGTGGGCGAGCGCAAAATCTCCGTCAAGTGCGGTTGCACTCTCAAACATCTGAAGCGCAACCTGCAGGTCCTGTCGACTAACGCGTCTCGCATAATTGCGTCCACGCAAATATAGGTCGTATGCGTGTGGGTTTTCCGTCGGTTTTGCGGCCAGGGCTTCTTGTTCCTGAGGTGAAAGCGTTATGCGCAACGCCGACGCGATCTTTTGAGCGATCTCGTCCTGCACCGCAAAAACATCTTCCATCTCGCGATCGTAACGTTCCGACCAAAGCGGGAATTCGTTCGTCGCGTCGATCAACTGTGCATTGATGCGCAGCCGATTGCCTATGCGTCTTAGGCTTCCCGCAAGCACGTGCGAAGCTCCAAGCTCTTTCCCGACCTGACCGGCCGTTACCGACTTATCGCGATACGGCAGGATATTGGCCCTGAAAAATGTCCGCAGGCCGCCTATTTTCGAAAGTTCGGTCGTGATGTCTTCGGTGATCCCGTCGCGCAGATATTCGTCCTCTTTCATCCCGCTCAGATTTTCAAAATATAGGACAGCGATCGATTGTTCCTTGGCCACCTGAGGCGACGATGTATTGTGAACGGCACTGGATGTTTCACCGGAATGGCGTCCGGAATCAAGGTCGCGCTTCAGTCGCTTTAAAGCCGTCTTCACTTCTGTCGCACTTTGAAACCTAAGGTCGCGGTCCCTTTCTAGCATTTGAGCAACGATCCGGCCGAGTTCGACAGGGAGCGAGGGATTGACCTCGTTCAACGGTGTCGGGTCGCGATTCAATATCGCGTCGAAGACCACCGCGGACGTGTCTCCCTGAAACGGTAAATGGCCGCTCGCCATCTGATACAGGACCGTACCGAAAGAAAAAATGTCGGTGCGAGCATCCGTCACCTCCCCGCGAGCCTGCTCGGGCGACATGTACGCCACTGTTCCCATGGTTGCGCCCGCCGATGTCAGGTGGTCGGCGATCGCGGTCGGAACGTTGGAAGCGGCATCAGGTTTTTTCTGATCGATCTTGGCGAGCCCGAAATCGAGGATCTTTGCCTGCCCGCGCGACGTGACGAAGATATTCGCGGGTTTCAAGTCGCGATGGACTATCCCTTTCGAATGAGCCGATTCAAGTGCGTCCGCGATCTGTACACCAAGTGTTAAAACGGTTTCGATATCCAAAGCACCGCGGCGAATTCGGTCGGAAAGCGATTCGCCGTCGAGCAGCTCCATCACGATAAAGTGCTCGGAATCATGCTGCTCGATCCCGTGGATGGTGCAGATGTTCGGGTGATTCAACGCAGAAGCCGCACGTGCTTCCCGCTGAAAACGCTGGAGCAAATTCTCGTCCTTCGCCATCGACGGCGTAAGGAATTTCAACGCGACATGTCGGCCAAGATTCGTGTCTTCGGCTTCATAGACCACCCCCATCCCGCCCTCGCCGAGCTGCGCGCTGATCTGATAATGGGAAACCGTCTTACCGATCATGAAGCGTCCTCGCTCGAATGGAACAGAGCGCGGCCGACCGCCTGCTGGTTGGAATCTGGGTAGAGCCGATCAAACTCAGGATCACCGTGAAGGATCGTCAGATCAGGGTCCTGACGCGTCCAGATCGGGTTTCTGTAACCGGCTTCCCATGCTTTCTTAAGGGCGACCATCGCATCCTTCGGATTGTTCATTGAGCACAGGGTGCATGCGATGTTGTAGAGGATCATCGTGTCGTCGGGGCGGAGAGCCATTGCAAGATCGACTTCGCGTTTGGCGTCGTCGAAGCGCCCCTGTTCGGCGTAATTCCCGGCAAGCAGCACCCGGACGCGGGCGTCTTCGGGCGTTTTCTTCAGCTGGGCTTCGAAGATCGCGTTCTCGCGGTAGGTGTAATTGTTGAGAGCTTCTTTCTTGCCCAGGGCGCCCAGGGCGTTGTGGATCGGGATGGTCGTGTTGTAATTTTCGCCGGCATGAGCAAGCGCGTCTTCCATAATATCGACGACCTCCTGATAGCGGCCCGCTTCGAAAAGAGCGCGGCCAAGAAGGTGATAACCGCCGTCGATGTCCGGATCGCGGTTCAGAGCCGAGCGGATCTTATCAACAGCCGACTCATAACGGCCTTGTGCAAAATCGAGCCACGCCTCGGCGCAACGGATCTCAGGTTCGTCGCGCCCGGCGGCGATCGCTCTTTGCGTCGCGACGTTGACTCGGTCGATCCATTCCTGCTTTCGCTCGAAATAGTAATAAAACTGGGCGCAGACATTCGCGATCGCTGCGTGAGCGACCGCAAAATCCGGATCGAGCGTGACGGCGTTCTCGTACATCTGCAGAGCGAACTGCATGTCCTGGCGGCCGACGCGCCGGGCGAAATTTCGTCCGCGCAGGTAGAGATCGTAGGCATGAAGGTTTTCGGTCGGCTTCGCGGCAAGAGCCTGCTGTTCCTGAGGCGAGAGAGTGATCCTCAGCGCTGCGGCGATCTTCGAAGCGATCTCGTCCTGGACGGCGAAGACGTCTTCCATTTCGCGGTCGTACCGTTCCGACCAGAGGGGAAAATCCGTCGCGGCGTCAATAAGCTGAGCGTTGATGCGCAGACGATTGCCTGCTCGGCGCAAGCTGCCCGTGAGAACGTAGGAAGCTCCCAACTCCGTTCCTACCTTCCCCGCGGTGACAACCTTATCGCGATATGCAAGGACCATCGCGCGCGAAAACGTTTTCAGCTTTGCGATCTTGGAAAGCTCGGTCGTAATGTCCTCGGTGATCCCGTCGCGGAGATACTCGTCTTCCTTCATCCCGCTCAGGTTCTCGAAATAAAGGACCGCGATCGAATGTTCATGTACCGGTGTCGCGCCGGAAGGCATCCGGCTTGTGTGGATCGAGCTGCTCGATTCGCCCGAGTGCCGGCCGGAATCGAGGTCGCGTTTCAACCTTTTTAGTGCAGTTTTAAGATCCGCAGCATTCTGGTAGCGAAGGTCGCGGTCCTTTTCCAATGCCTGATTGATTATCCGGTCTAATTCCACGGGAAGCGACGGATTTACCTGTTCTAAAGGTTTCGGGTCGCGGTTCAGGATCGCGTCGAAAACAACGGCGGAGGTGTCACCCTGAAAAGGCATCACGCCGGTCGCCATCTGATACAACACCGTGCCAAAAGAAAATAGATCCGTACGTGCGTCCGTGATCTCACCGCGCGCCTGTTCGGGCGACATGTATGCGACCGTTCCCATCGCTGTGCCCGGTGTCGTGAGGCCCTCGGCTATGGCGGTCGGCACATTCGAGGCCGCATCCGGCTTGTTGCGGTCCATCTTCGCAAGGCCGAAATCTAATATTTTCACCTGTCCACGCGATGTGATGAAGATATTCGCGGGCTTTAGGTCGCGGTGAACGATGCCCTTTGAATGTGCGGACTCGAGCGCGTCTGCGATCTGCACGCCGAAGGTCAAAACCGATTCGATATCGACCGGCCCTTTCCGGATACGATCGGAAAGCGACTCGCCGTCGAGAAGCTCCATCACGATAAAATGGTCTTCGTCGTGCTCCTCGATCCCGTGTATCGTGCAGATGTTCGGGTGATTAAGCGCCGACGCGGCCCGGGCTTCGCGCTGGAACCGCTGCAGCAAGCTGTCGTCGTTCGCCATCGAAGGCGAAAGGAACTTAAGAGCGACATGCCGTCCCAGGTTGATATCCTCAGCCTCGTAAACGACGCCCATGCCGCCTTCGCCCAGCTGCGACTTGATCTGATAGTGCGAAACTGTCCGTCCGAGCACAAGAGCTCCTTATTTATTAAGCTTTACGATTCTTGGGTGCGACAACAGTATAGTCTTATTTATATTACTTGCAAGGATTTGGCGAAAGTTGATTTGATTTCGGCGGGTTTGTTATCTAATTTTTAGATAAATGCGGCTGGCATCCAACAGACGGGCAACGCGCCTTTTCATGATCGCTGTTTCGGCAGTGATCTTTTGCTCCACGGCATTTGCCCAGCAAAAATCGACACCGAAAGAGCTTTTCTACGATTCGGACGGTAATGAGGTCTCGAATAACGAGTTCGTCGACATCCGGATGGCGAATTTTCATTACCCGGACAAAACGATCGTCAAAAAGCTTGAAGACGGCACGGTCGAATTTCGGCTGCAGAAAATTCCGCAGGAAGGGGCCCAGGCGCCGGTGTTTTCTGTGAAAACGATAGACGGCGAAACCATCACTTCCGGCGATCTCAAGGGCAAGGTCGTTGTTCTCAGTTTTTGGTTCATCGGCTGCCCTGCATGTATGGAAATGGAACCGCAGCTGAACGCATTCAAAGCGAAATTCGCCGCAAACAATGATGTTATATTCCTTGCAATGACCGCCGACCCGGCGGCAAACGTCAGGAAATATCTTGCCAAAGAACGGTTCGATTATATTCAGGCGGCGGATGCGAAGGCGGCGATGGAATCGTTCGTTTTCGGCGTATATCCGAAAAACATCGTCATCGACCGCGCAGGTACCATAGTTTACTGGCGCAGCACGATCAAGGCGTGGGATAAATTTGAATCAGTCGTCCGACGCGAGTTGGCGGGATGAAAGACTATTACGTCTGCCCGGTCTGCGGAAAATCGGGCGAGCGTTCGCCGAGATACCCGAAACAGATCTGTGTCGAATGCGGCAAGCGTGCGACCGATGGGTCCGGACGGCCGCTCGAATTCTCAAACGAATCGGTTTCAGGCGGCTATGTCGCGTGGTATCGTGATACGCGCGAACCGTACGAAAGCCACATCTGTTACGTCGACGGCCGAACCTGCTGGGCCGACGAGGCCCACATGGGCGGCATCGTAGTGAGCGTTTATGACGGACCGATCGAAAAAAAATAAACCGCTTGTTGCCATCATTATGGGCAGCAAGTCTGATTGGCCGACGATGGAAGCCGCTTCGATGATACTTGATGATTTCGGCGTTCCGCACGAATCGAAGATCGTTTCGGCCCACCGCACGCCCGACCTCCTCTTCGAATTCGCAAAAACTGCCGAATCGCGCGGCATCGAAGTGATCATCGCCGGCGCCGGCGGCGCAGCGCATTTGCCGGGCATGTGCGCGTCGCAAACCGTACTTCCAGTGCTCGGCGTACCGGTCGAGAGCCGTACATTAAAAGGCCTGGATTCCCTACTTTCAATCGCTCAAATGCCAGCTGGCGTTCCCGTCGGCACGCTTGCTATTGGGGAGGCCGGTGCTAAAAATGCGGCGTTATTGGCTGTGGCGATACTTGCAAATTCCCGCCCCGAACTTCGCAAAAAGCTTCACGCTTTTCGGTCGAAACAAACAAAAGCAGTGTTAAAATCAAGACCGGAGCGTTGATATGGAACGAATTCAAGTGGAAGCAATCGTCCAGCAAAATGGTCGAATCGTGATCGACGATCTTCCTTTTGACGAAGGGGAGAAAGTGGAGGTGATCGTCCGCGAGGCTGATAGCTCAGACCATAAACGACGGGAGAATCCATTAAAGGGCACCCTAATAAAGTACGACGACCCATTCGAACCTGCTGTACCGCCTGAGGACTGGGAAGCTCTTCAGTGATCATCCTCGATACGCACATCTGGATCTGGTGGACCGACGAGAATCCTCAGCTTTCCGGATCGGCTAAGACATTAATCACTAAACATCAATCCGAAGGCTTGGGCGTCCACGTTTTTTCCTTATGGGAGGTTGCAAAACTCCATGAAAAGGGAAGATTGAATTTTACCATGCCCTT
>JAICPV010000448.1 GCA_025929655.1 Pyrinomonadaceae bacterium | reverse complement strand
TTCGGGATGTAAACATAAGCGAGACGACCGCCGCTAAGTTGGTCGACTTTGCGCCGATTGTCTTCGATCCACGCCAGATTTCGAAGCCCGTTCTCACTCCCCACCGGAACGACAGTCACCTGACGTGCATCTTTGCCGTCCGGAGTCGAACCAACTTTGATCACTATCTGCCGGTTAGCGGTGCTCTCGAACATCTGGTAAAGATTGTCATCCGCACGAACCTCGCGGCCGTTCACCGCGATAAGATATTCACCGGCTTTCACGTTGACTCCCGGAGCCGTTAGCGGAGCGCGAAGATTCGGGTTCCAATTCTCGCCGTTGTAAACGCGTGCGAACCGGTACCGGCCGTTCTCGATCTTGTAGTCCGCACCGAGCAGCCCGCCTGGAACAAAATTCGGTCTTGCAATATCACCGCCTCCGATGTACATATGCCCGACCGTGATCTGGTTCAGCATTTCGCGGAAGAGATAATTCAGATCGTCGCGGTGCGCGATAGCATTGACGTACGGGGCGTAAAGCTGTTTCGCCTTCTCGATGTCCAGCCCGTGCGTGTTCGGATCGTAGAAGAAGTCGCGCTCTCCTCGCCAGATCTCGTTGAACATTTGCTTCCATTCGACACGCGGATCTACGAAAACCTCCATGTCGGCGGTCTTGACAACGCCTTGTCCTGGCGGCGTCGGCAGGGTGGTCGAAACCAGGTTCCATGCCGGGCCTTGCTGATAAAGCATCTTCTCGCCGTTTGCCGAGACGCGGAAATTGTTCACGCCCGGCCGCACTTCCTCGAACTTTCGTTTTTCGAGGTCGTACTTGTGCAGCGTCAAACCGAAGGGCCCTGTCGAGGGTGCGACCGGGATCTCGGTGACGTACAAAATGCCGGCTTTTCCGGGGTACAGTCCGTTGAAATTTCGGGCCGGTATCTGAGTGATCGAGATAACGCGCTGGTCGATGCCCTCCAGGTCGACACGCGTCGCCTCGGGCTTCTTCTGCGGCGGCGCGGCGGTCGAAGGTTTCGCTTCAGGAGTTGCGGCCGCTGTGCTGTCAGCAGTCGCCGGGCCTGCAGCCTGAGACGGTGTTGGTGTCGCGGTCGGCAGCGTAACCGGCGGCTCGTCTTTCTTTTCGGGCTGAATCTTCTCTTCGTCGCTTTCGGGAGCTAAAGGCGATGGAATGTCGTTCCGGAGAACGATCGCGTAGACATTGCGCGAAGTTTGATGTGCGATTCCGGAAAGGTCCGCAAAGCTTATTGTCGGCCCGACGTTCGTGCTCGCAGTGAAGTAGACATACTTGCCGCTCTTGTCGAAAACGACGTGGCGTGCATCGCCGAGGCCGTCCGTGATCTGGCTCGGCTGCGGCTTTTCGATAGAATACAGATAAACCGCACGGAGCCGGTTGTCCAACTGCTTTGCGTACGCGACCCATTTGCTGTCGGGCGACCAGGAAGGCTCCATCACGTCGCCGAAATCCCCGAAGGTGTTCTTATCGACCCTCGTGTTCGTTAATTTCTGGACGTCGAGGATCCATAGGCTAACGTCCTGTCTGTTGTAAGCGATCTTTTTGCTGTCCGGCGACCATACGGCACCGGAATAAAAGCCGGGCGTACCGTCGCCGAGCGTGATCTTCTTCACCTCGCCCATGCCTGTCTGATCGCGAAGATGCAGAGCGTACTCGCCTGATTCGTCGGAGAAGTACGCGATCCATTTCCCGTCGGGCGACCACGACGGATCGCGTTCCATCACGTTCGGCGTGTTCGTTAAATTGCGCGCATCGCCTTTATCGGCAGGTGCCGAAATGATCTCGCCGCGTGCTTCAAACACGGCCCGAATACCGCTCGGCGAAACTGCCGCGTTCGCGATCCTGCCTCCAACCTTTTCGTAGCGTGGACGCACGCCCGGAAAATCGCCCGCGACACGTATGTCGACCTTCTTAGCGCTTTTCGTACCGGTTTCGACCACGTAGATCGCGCCGAACTGCTCGTACACGATCGCTCCGCCGCCCGCGGAAGCGTATTTGATATCGAGCATTTTTGCTTCGACCACCGGCTCGACCTTCTTTGATGCGGTGTCATACGAGAACAGGGAAACCGGGCCGCCGTTACGGTCTGAAAGAAAATAGATCTTGTCCCCGACCCACATCGGGCATTTGTCATTGGAATTAACGCGCGGCACTTTCTGGATCGTGGAATCCGAGAGCTTCGCGATCCAGATCGGCTGCGTTTGCCCGCCCTGATGGCGTTTCCAATCGCCCTGCCATTGTGACAGCGGCTCATATGCGATGTACTGGGCATCAGGGGACAGCCATCCCCGCTGAGCCATCGGGAGAGGAACCTCGGTCGGCAGGCCTCCTCCCTTGACCGGTTGCGTGAAAAGCCGGGCAAAATTTGAACTGCTGTTCCGGGTCGAGGCGAATAGCACGCTGCCTCCGTCCGGCGTCCATCCCGACGCAGCGTCGACGGACGGATGGTACGTCAGCCGCCTTGGCACCCCGCCCGCAGCCGCGACCACGTAAACGTCTGTGTTTCCGTCGTACTCGCCTGTGAACGCGATCCATGACCCGTCAGGTGAAAAATACGGTGTGGACTCGATGCCGATGCCGGTTGTGAGCCGACGCGCATCGCCGCCGCTGCGCGGCACGATCCAGAGATCTCCCGCGTAGGAAAAT
>JAICPV010000533.1 GCA_025929655.1 Pyrinomonadaceae bacterium | reverse complement strand
GTGTTTATCCGTGTTCATCTGTGGCCCAAAATTCTTTGTGTCTCTGTGGTAAATTCCACGTAATGTCGAGGGCGAAGACGAAACCTGACCTGATCATCGAGAAATGGGAAGAGCTCGATTGCGAATCGGTCGGCGCGAAGGAGATCATTGCGATCGAGGAAGCGGTTCGCGAACGATTCGGAGCGCGTGCTGTCGATTCGCCGATGGTTACGGCCCGTTTACTTGCAGATGAAGGTGCGGAGCTTCGTCATTCGGAAATCATGTCGCTCTATCTGAACCGCGCCGAGGAAGTCCCGCCGCACGACGCCGCACTAAGAAATCTATTCGATCTCTCGGATCTGGAACGTACGGAACGCTCGCTGAAAAACGCTGAAAACCTGCGCCGAAAACTGCAAAAGGAGAACGACGAACACGGACTTAGACGTTTGCGAGAAGAAGCGATCGAAGCAAAATCGAAAGCAAAAAAGTCCTCGAAGGACGAACCCGTACAGGCCGAAGCTGCCGAATGGATCACGCTCTGGCTGCAGTCGCCGGAGCTTTTCGAAAATTGGGTGAAGATGCGTCGGGCGAGCAAGAACTTCAAAGCGGCATTCGGCGGCAAATAAACGATGCGACGATTCTTCAGTCCTCCGGAAAACTTCACTAAGACGAACGTCGCGCTTGACGAAAGCGAGACGCGTCATCTTCGCGATGTCTTGCGTCTGAAATCCGGCGAGGCGGTAAATGTTTTCGACGGTGACGGCCGGGAATTCGAATGCCGTATCGACGAGATTCAAAAGCGATCTACCAATTTGTCGATTCTGAAGGAGATCCCCCCGACCGCACCTGAATCGGATCTCGATCTGACCGTTTGTGCCGCGATATTAAAAGGCGATAAGACAGACCTTGCCGTTCAAAAGCTGGTCGAGCTCGGCGTAAATACTTTCACGCCGATGTTGACCGCGCGGTGCGATGTGAAACCCAGAGACGCAGCGAGACGCGTCACGCGTTGGCGCAAGATCGCATTCGAGGCAGCAAAGCAATGCGGCCGGGCAAAGCTGATGTCGATCGGCGAGGTCGTTGAATTCAAAGAAGCATTGCAGAAGCAGGCATCGTCGGAACGCGGGCAGCCTGCCCGCATGAGCGAAGCGAAAATGCAGAAGCCCGCACGAAGTAAGGGCGGACAATCCGTAATATTGTTCAGCGAGCGCGATGGAGAAACCTTAAACATCGAAACGCCTTCCGCCTCCCTCACCGCATTCCTCGGCCCCGAAGGCGGCTGGGACGATTCCGAATTAGATCTTGCAAAAGAACTCCACATCCCGATCTTGACCTTAAAAGGGCGCATAATGAAGGCGGACACCGCAGCCGTCGCGATATCCGCCATTCTCCAGCACCGTTTCGGGGACCTTAATTAGATCGTCGATTTCGTCGAACGCGGGCGGTAGTAAGCATCTCCGCGCTGTGTGAGTTTCGCTTTCGTGCCGATCGCCGGGATCACTACGTTAAGCGTTTCCTTGTCTTCTACGCGAAAGCTGATGGTGCCGCGGGCATCCACATTAGGATCGTCGAAATTGATCACCAGATAGCGCTTCTTTTCCTTTATCAATCCGGCCAATCCTGCACCCGGCAGCGGAATCCATTTGATAACGTTCCCGGCCGTCGAGGTGACCGACTGCGAGTTCGGATAAACGACCATCAGCGAATCGTACGGCAGAGAGAATTTCTCCTTCCCTTCTTTACCGTAGAACACAAGCCGTGCGTTCGGATCATCAAATTTCAAGGAACCCTTTTCCTTATCGCTGTAGCCGAACATCCCGCCCTCGTATTTGGCCTCAAACGACGCCGGCGCATTCACCGTCTGCACCCTCGCGTCGTTATCATTCCCGACCGGCCGCACCTGTGCGAGAACACCGGCAGAAACGAACACAACAACACCCAAACTCAAAATAAACTTCTTCATAACTTCTGCTTGCCTAACTTTCCGTTCCTACTGTGCGAGTTCCTGTCAACCCTTTGCGTTCTTTGCGGCTT
>JAICPV010000286.1 GCA_025929655.1 Pyrinomonadaceae bacterium | reverse complement strand
CCGACCGCAAAGCGTTTCGATCCGTCCGCGCCGGGATCGAGATCGCCGTCGCACTCAGAAAACTTTTTCCTGACGGCTGGAACATGGAGCGGTATGCAGGGCTTATGCTGAATCAGGATATCTTCGAACGCGTGAAACGCGGTGAAACCGCCGAGCAGATCGACACAGTGGTGATGCCGATGATCGCAGAATTTGAACGCCGGCGCGCCCCATTTTTGCTTTACAAATAAGTTAACTAGGTTTATAAAGTTCTTGTCTTGATCTCCATTTAATTTTTCTTTCCGACCTTGAAAGCTCCAAATGGGTTTTCCAGGTAGAGTCGTGAAAGTATCTATAAGCAATATTTAAGGCAGTTCAAAGAAGCGTAAGAAATACTAATGGATAAAATCCAAAAACTCTGGAGGATCGGCAATGAATCGGCATATTTCTGGGATCGCACTTAGGTTTGTTTGTATTTCGGTTCTCGCTTTGGGTTTCGGCGTTGCCGCGAACGCTCAAACGGTCAGCGGAACACTGCGCGGAACCGTCACCGATGCCAACGGGGCGGTCATCCCCAACGCGACGGTTAATGTGCGGAGTACGGAAACCGGGCTCGAGCGAACTGTAGTCAGTTCCGATCAGGGCCTCTACACATTTTCGTTCCTGCCAATCGGCGGTTATACGGTCGAGGCGACGCGTACCGATTTTAATCGGGTGAAACGCGAAAACGTAACTGTAAGTTTGAACGAAACCACGGTCGTCGATTTCAGGCTCGACCCTTCAGTGACTGGCGAAGTGACCATCACCGACGAGGCTGAGCCGATCAATACGACGAATCAGCAGATCGCAAGTTCCCTTACGAACGCTCAGATCGTTGAGCGGCCGGTCACGAATCAAACAAACTTTCTGTCGCTTGCCGAGACGTTTACGGGTTATCAAGAAAACCCGACCTCCGGGCAAAACAATCCGACGGCGTCGTCGGGCTCTTCGATCAACTTCAACGGGACCGGCAGCCGCGGGGCGACGTTCCAGATCAACGGCGTGAATAATGACGATTCTTCCGAGAATCAAAACCGCCAGGGAGCGGCGGTCGCGACCATCAAGGAATTCCAGGTCATCACGAATAGCTTTACAGCCGAATTCGGCCGGGGATATGGAGCCGTGGTGCTCGTTCAAACGCTGTCCGGGACGAACGATATAAAAGGGAATCTGTACTTTTTCCACAACAGCAGCGCACTCAACGCCAAGTCCTATCTATCGCACGGTGCGAAGCCGGTTGATCGCAGGAATCAATTCGGCGGCGTTGTAGGTTTTCCTTTATGGCGAAACAAATTGTTCGGATTTCTCAGCCTCGATCATCGCGAGAATACAGGAGCACAAAATTATGCCCGCGATGTATTCACGATGGCTGAGAGAAATCCGGCAAATTGGTTTCTACAGAACCCGTCCCACGACACGCCTGCCAACCGAGCTTTTATCCAATCTGTAATGGACCGGTTCGCGAACGCGGTTCCGAACAGGCCGTCAGAGGGGCCGCGAGTATTCAGAGCGGCCAACAGCTTCGACTTCCCGGCGCGTGATTACTCTGCCAGGGCCGATTGGAACGCTACCGAAAAAGACACTGTTTTCGCACGATGGCATTACACCAGGCAGGAATTCAAGGCTGGCGATCTCATCCCGGGAGAGCGGGCCGATCAGAACCATAAACAGGTCAACTACGGCGTGAACTGGACGCATATTTTCAATCCGCAAGTCGTCGGTGAATTCAGGTATGGGCTTGGGCATAGAACAACGCTCGTCAATGTCACCGCGGGCAACGACACGCCGATCATTCGTTTTACACAATCGTCGGTGATCGGCGGGAACACTTCCATCGGGAACGCCGGTAATTTTCCGATCCAGCGATATCAGACCGATAACCAATTTGTTTATAACCTGTCGGCTGTTCTTAGCGGTACACATGTCCTCAAGGCCGGATTCGATATCCGGAGGCAGATACTGGACGATCTGGCGGACAGTAATTCGCGCGGGTTTTGGACATTCGGCCTTTCGTGCACACCGATCGCGAACTCTCCGGCGATAACCTACACAAGCGGGTTCCTGTCTTTCATCAACGGCTGTATAAACAACTTTCAAAAAGGTTACGGCCCGTTCTTTTTGGAGAACCGGTTGGGCGAGACAAACATTTATATCGAAGATACGTGGAAGGTTACACCGAACCTTACCCTGAACCTTGGCGTGCGTTACGAGTACGTTCAGGCCCCGGAAGAGGCCGAAGGGCTGATCAATTACGGATTCGGTGACGATAAGAACAACATGGAACCGCGTATCGGATTTGCCTATAGCCCGAACTTCACCAGCGGATTCCTCCATCGGGTGTTCGGAAATCCCGGGCAAAGTTCGTTCCGCGGCGGATACGGGATCTATCACGGAAGAATATTTCAGTCGGTGTTTTCGCAGGGCGGCGCAGTTGTACGGTTCAACCCGCCAAATGCTCTATTTATTAACGAGACCACACCGAACTTCAGATTCAACCCAACGAACCTTCCGGACCCTACTAACGGTTTTGTTTTTGTCCCGGGCCCGCAGGCTTCTCGTCACTCGATAACCATTCCGGACCCGGGCCTGGAAATGCCGTACACACAGCAATGGAACCTGACCGTCGAAAGGCAGCTGCCGTGGAGCTCGGCGATTCGTATCAGCTACACTGGAAATCGCGGGATCGGTTTGTTGAGATTCGTTCCAGCGAACCTCCCGATCCACGATCCGAACGGTGTGCTGGTGGTCAATCATCCGAATAACGGAACGCTCGCGGGCCAGATCATAAAGCCTGCAGCAGATGTTTTTTGCGCTGGTACGACGGCGACGACGGTCACCGACCAGTGTCCGAATGTGGTACCGATCGCTGCAAACGAGTACAGCGTCCGCGTCCCGCGAGCAGACCAGCGACGGCCGGACCCTCGCTACTCGGGGAATATTCATGTCGGAAACGGGGCGTGGAGCTATTACAACGGCTTGCAGGTCGAATATTCGAAGCGGTTGAGTCATAACCTGAATTTTCAAGTGGCTTATACATGGAGCAAATCGATCGATACAAATTCCGAAGCGACCTTTGTGGGTGCGGGCGACAGCAACGCAAACGGCCCGGACACCAGGATCTCCCGAGCCCTTTCGCGGTTTCACACGCCGCATCGTTTGACAGTATTCGGAACCTACCGCTTACCGTCGATCAACAATGGAAGGGGTTTCCTCGCGCAGGTCCTGGGTGGTTGGGAAATGTCGGTCGTAATGAAACTTGTGCACGGCACGCCGGTCACCGTAAGCGGCCAGGCATTTGATCTGAATCTCGATGGGTTCAACGAAGTTCGGCCGGTATTGGTCGACCCATCCGTGCTTGGCGCAACCCTCGGCGATCCCGCCACTTCGCAGCAGATCCTGGCAGGCGCATTTGCGATCCCGACATCACCCGCGCCGTATAACTGCTGCATTCTCGGCCGCAACACGTTTTATCTCGACGGAATGGAGAACTTCGATTTCAATTTTACGAAGCGATTCAAGATGCCCTGGGAAGGTCATAATCTCGCCGTTCGAATGGATATGTTCAATGCATTCAACCACGTGCAGTATGGATTTCCTAACCTCACTTATACGTCGAATCAAGTACCCGCGGGCGGCGGCCCGGCGCGGCCAAGGATCAATCCGGCCCTAGGCGCTATTACCGCCGGTGCTACGACATATGTACCGAGGAACATTCAGTTTTCACTTAAGTACAGTTTTTGATCGGGATTGCAGATACATTCGAACTGTCGAGCCCACGTTTCCGGTATGCCCAATGGCGTACCGGATTTTTTTCATACGCGGGAAGCCTGCATTCGTGTAAAGAATTGTAAAACAAGCAAAACAGAGGTCCGATTTTGTCTATAATGCGTCAAAAGGGATGAGCCGCATTCTGATCATTGACGACGACGAGGAGCTGACCGAGCTGGTCTCCGAATATCTTTCGGCCGAAGGGTTCGAGACCGAGGCGGTGCATTCAGGTGACGCGGGTTTGGCGAAAGCCCGGAACGGAAATTACGATCTCGCGGTTCTCGATGTGATGCTGCCCGGTATGAACGGGTTTGAGGTTCTGACAGAGCTTCGCAAAACGTCGGACCTTCCTGTTTTGATGCTGACGGCTCGCGGCGATGATGACGACCGGATCGT
>JAICPV010000119.1 GCA_025929655.1 Pyrinomonadaceae bacterium | reverse complement strand
GACGACGCCGATCCTCCCCTCTTTGTGAATATGGCCGGGCATGATGCCGATCTTGCATTTGCCGGGAGAAATAATTCCCGGACAATTTGGCCCGATAAGCCTCGTGCGTGGCGAAGAGAGAACCACCCCGTCCGCCGAAGCGGCGTCCACCCCTCCTTTGTAAGGAGGGGAGCCTAGACCCCGGAGAAACTCGCGAGCTTTTACCATATCGGCGACGGGGATGCCTTCGGTGATGCAGACGACTACGGGGATGCCAGCATCGGCCGCTTCCATTATCGCGTCGGCGGCGAACGCGGGGGGAACATAGATCACCGAAGCATTCGCTCCGGTTTCCTTGACGGCGTCGGCGACGGTATTGAAAACCGGTATGCCTTCGTGCGTGGTGCCGCCTTTACCGGGCGTCACTCCGCCGACGACGTTCGTTCCGTACTCGACCATCTGCAGCGTGTGGAACGTGCCTTCCTTGCCCGTGATCCCCTGCACGATCAGACGCGTGTTCTTATCGACTAAAATTGCCAATTTGGATCTCCTGAATGGCTGAAATAATTGGAAAGTATAGCATCAAAACCGCTTGCGGTCTTCCGCAAGCAGTCCGTAAATAAGGAAGTCGTGAAGGCGGCCATTACGAAATTCGGCTTGGCGGAGCATGCCTTCTTTTTGAAACCCAAGGCGTTCGGGAACGGCGGCACTGCGATGATTTTCGGCCGAACATTGGATCTCGATGCGGTTCATACGAAGTTCGTCAAAGGCGTAATCGATTAGCAGCTTGCATGCGCGTGTGATGATCCCATTCCCCTCTTCGCCTTTTGCGATCCAGTAACCTATCTCGGTCTTTCGCGCCTTCCAATCGAACTCGACGAATCCGACCGAGCCGATAATTTCTTCGCCGCGGAAAATTCCGAGGCCGAGATTTTTCAGTTCGGCGGCGGACGAAATAGCGTTCGAAATAAATCCCCTTGCGGTTTCGAGCGAGTAATCCGGAGTCATCCAATGCATATACTCCTGCAGATGTTCGCGGTTGCGGATGACGACGTCAATGGCTTGCTGAACGTCAGCCTCCGTCCACGCGCGCAGAATGATCTCGTCGTCGAGGCGAAACTCGGTTTTCAGCTCAATGTCCATTCGTAAAGCTTGACGTATTTGCGGGCGGCGTTCTCCCACGAATTGTCCTGCGTCATTCCGTTTCGCTGGATGGTGCGCCATGCTTCTTTATCGCCGAAGGCATAAATAGCCTCGTAGATCTTCTCGAGGAAACGGTCGGCACGGTACGGGCCGAATTTGAATCCGTTTCCCGTGCCGCTTACCGCGTCCCAATTCTGCACCGTGTCATCCAAACCGCCCACCGCTCGGACGATCGGTACCGTTCCGTAGCGAAGCGAATACATTTGATTCAATCCGCACGGTTCGAACTTCGAAGGCATCAGGAACATATCGGCCCCGGCCTCGATCAAGTGCGCCAGCGGCTCATTGTAGCCGCGATAAACTCCGACCTGCCGAGGGGCATAATCGCGCAGCGACTGCCAGAAATTTTCGTAACGCCTTTCGCCGGAACCGAGAGAGATAACATAAGCACCCGCATTCAATATCTCGCCTGCGACCTGCATCATCAGGTCGATGCCCTTCTGAGCGGTCAACCGTGTGATATTAGCGAAGATCGGCCGATCCATCTCAACCGGGAGCGAAAATGCTTGGAGCAGTGCGCGCTTGCATTCCGCTTTTCCGGAAAGGTCATCGATGCTGAAGTGCTCTGGGAGCTCGGGATCCGTTTCCGGATTCCAAACCTCGTAATCGACGCCATTGGTGATCCCGATCAGCCGGTGCGCTCGCTGACGGGTGAGCCAATCGAGTCCATAGCCATTCTCGACGGTTTGTATTTCCATCGCGTACCGCCGCGAAACGGTGGAGAGCGTGTCCGAAACTTCGAGGCCCGCTTTCATCGCGGACGCGTAGCCGTTAAATGCGAACGCGTTCCGTGCGAACTCGCTTCCGAAACCGAATTTCCACAAGTCGCCAGCGGAGAAGCCGCCCTGATAGGCCATGTTGTGGATCGAGAAAACGGTTCTCGTGTCCCGCCAGAAAGGATCCCAGCGCCGTTTTTCGGCGATCTCGACGGCGGCGAAACCGCAGTGCCAGTCATTCAAATGAAGAATGTTTGGAGCGGCCCCGATCCGTTTTAACAGAACAATGGCGGCGTGATTGAAGAACGCAAAACGTTCGTGGTCTTCGGAATAACCGTAGATCGAATCGCGATGAAAATAGGACGGAGCGTCGATCAGGAATGTGGGCGACCCGTTCGCTTCGCTGTAAAACGCCTTCGCGCGATAAACACCGCCGCGCCAATCAATGTTCAGATCATGTATCGCCGTGTCCCATAGATACTCGCCCTTCGTCTGCAGATAGCACGGCGTGATCAGTACAGAATCGATGCCGATCGACTTCAGCGCTTTCGGCAAAGCTCCCGCGACGTCGCCCAAACCGCCGGTTTTGGAATAAGGAACGGCTTCGGCAGAAATAACGGCAACACGCATATTTTCAGGCTATAATCGGTTACCAATAGTAGACAGTGCAGGCGGAAATTCGTCAAACTCGCTGAGGTATGGAAGGTCAGGATCGGATCGAAAAGCTTTTGGAAGAAATTCGTGATGCCCAGCGCGAGAGCCTCGACGAATATAAACGGGTCACAAGCGAATCGCTCGAGCTGCAAAAACGCGCGGTTCGAAGGCAGGAGCAGTTGGGGAAAACATACAAGGTCGCACTGGTCGCATCGGCGCTTTTGGTCGTCGGGATCGTAGCGCTGATCTTTTACGTTCTCCAATTCCTTCCCACGCGATACCGATGAAAATAAAAAAAGGCAGCCTGATTCGGGCCGCCTTTATTATTTGGATCAAACGAATTTCTACGTTTGCATCGAAGCAAGAAATTCTGCGTTGGTCTTGGTCTTCCCGAGGCGTTCGAGCACGACTTCCATCTGCTCGACCGGCGACAGCGGATTGAGCACACGACGCATTACCCATATGCGGTTGAGGTCTTCCTTGCTGATAAGCAATTCTTCTTTACGCGTACCGGAACGCTGCAGGTCGATCGCCGGGAAGAGACGTTTGTCCGAGAGGCGTCGATCAAGGTGAATTTCCGAGTTACCGGTTCCCTTGAACTCCTCGAAGATAACATCGTCCATACGCGAGCCGGTATCGATCAAAGCAGTTGCGATGATCGTCAATGAGCCGCCCTCTTCGATATTGCGGGCCGCACCAAAGAAACGTTTTGGACGCTGGAGTGCATTCGAATCGATACCGCCGGAAAGGATCTTGCCCGACGGAGGAACGACCGCATTGTGTGCCCGGGCGAGACGGGTGATCGAGTCGAGCAGGATCACGACGTCGCGTTTGTGCTCCACCAGGCGTTTCGCCTTTTCGATCACCATATCGGCGACCTGCACGTGTCGGGTCGGGGGTTCGTCGAACGTAGATGAAATAACCTCACCCCGCACCGAACGCTGCATGTCTGTCACTTCTTCCGGCCGCTCGTCGATGAGCAGCACGATCAAGGTCACATCCGGATGATTTTGCGTGATCGAGTTCGCGATCGTCTGCAGAAGCATCGTCTTACCCGTTCGCGGCGGCGCAACGATAAGAGCGCGCTGTCCTTTACCGATCGGGGTGACGAGGTCCAAAACGCGGGCCGCGATGTTTTCCGCATCGGCGACCTCCATCCGCAGCTGTTCGTCCGGGTAAAGCGGCGTCAGGTTGTCGAAGAAAACCTTTTCACGTGATTGCTCGGGAGCTTCGAAGTTGATCGCTTCGACCTTGATGAGGGCGAAGTACCGTTCGCCTTCTTTCGGCGGACGAATTTGCCCTGAGACTGTGTCGCCGGTGCGAAGGTCGAATTTACGGATCTGCGAAGGGCTGACGTAAATATCGTCGGGGCCCGGAAGGTAGTTGTATTCCGGCGCGCGAAGAAAGCCGAATCCGTCGGGCAGGGTTTCGAGAACGCCTTCGCTGAATATCAGGCCGCTCTTTTCTGTCTGTGCGGCCAGGACCTTAAAGATCAATTCCTGCTTACGAAGGCCTGTGGCCCCTTCGATGCCCATTTCCTTCGCGATATGCGTCAGCTCGCTGATCGACATATCCTTCAGTTCGGAAAGATTCAGCAGCCCGCCGTTCGCGTGCTGCGCCGCGGTCTTATTTTCCTTTGGTGCTGCCGCGACGCCGTCAATTTCGGTTACTTCCACTGCAGCGGCGTCGCCGTCGTCGTTGCGTTCCGGCTTTGCCCTTCGGGGTGTGTTGGTTTTGGTAGCCATTTTAATAATTTGTGGGTTGGCGAATTTCGCCTTGATCGGGGCCTATTGATTCAAATCGAGCGAGAAGTAGTGCAGGGTGCGGTTAGACTTGAAAAATAGACGCGGAGATAAATTAGTATGGAATACGGTTGTAGTTTATAAATGAATTAAACCTTGAGAAATCTCAAGAAACCTCGAGCTTTACGGGAATAAGTTACTTGTACTATATAAATACGTATAAAGCAACCTAATTTTTGCAATTTTTTTCGACATCGATTCGGCTCGATCACAAATACTTCTCGATCGCCGACCATACCCCATCCTTTCCCTTACCCGTCACGCTTGAGTATGGAATAACTTCAGCAGCGGTTATCGTATTTTCGATTACGTTGACCTGCTTTTTAAGTTGATTTGACGAAAGCTTGTCGGACTTTGTTGCCACAATTATGAACGGCTTTTCATGCAATGCGAGCCATTCGTTAAGCTGGCGATCCAAAGCGGTCGGCTCGTGACGCACGTCTACCAGCTGTATGGACAAAACGAGTTCCTCGCGATCCGTTAGATAATCTCTGGCCAGTTTGCCCCAATCGGCACGCATTGCTTTCGAAACACGTGCATATCCGTAGCCGGGAAGGTCGACAAAATAGAACGATCCATTAATTAGAAAGTAATTGATACTTTGCGTTCGTCCGGGCGTGTTCGAGGTCCTGGCCAATCCTTTACGGCCGAGCAGAGAGTTCAGCAATGAGGATTTACCGACATTCGACCTGCCGAGGAATGCGACCTCGGGCAGGCCGTCGTTCGGCAGATGACTTTTGTCGAATGCACTCTTTACGAATTCTGCCGAGGAGATCTTCATTCAATGAAAGCGATAAAGTCACCGAGGCCCTGATAAAACCAACTCCCGTGTAACTTTGATCGCCGAATGACTATTCGACTGTTGGGGCGATCTCGGCCGAAGTCGGCTTCACGTCCCACAGTTGCGGAGTGTCGAGTTTTTCGACCGCTTTTACTGGCTCGAGAGCATAGTTGAGGACTTCATCGATCATGTCGACAGTATAGATCGTAAGGTCGTCACGTACTTCTTCAGGAATGTCCGCGAGGTCCTTTTCATTTTCCTTGGAAATGATGATCGTCTTCAGGCCAAACCGGTGCGCGGCGAGCAGCTTTTCCTTCACCCCGCCTATTGGAAGCACTTTACCGCGAAGCGTGATCTCGCCGGTCATGGCAACGTCGTGCCGTGCACGTGTGCCGGTCAATGCAGAAACCATTGAGGTCGCGATCGTGATCCCGGCGCTTGGTCCGTCTTTCGGTATCGCACCTTCGGGAACGTGAATATGAAGGTCCTTATTCTTGAAGTCGTCCGGGTCGATGCCAAGGTCCTCGGCACGCGACCTAACGCAGGTCAGCGCCGCACGTGCAGATTCCTGCATCACCTCGCCGAGCTTTCCGGTAAGCGTGATCTCGCCTTTTCCCTTCACCAAGGTTGCTTCCACCTGAAGCACGTCGCCGCCAACCTCGGTCCACGCAAGCCCATTCACCAGGCCGATCTCGCTCTTGCGAGCGATGTCCTGTTTGCGGAAGCGGATCGTGCCGAGCAGCTCGCGGACCTTTTCGGCATCGATAACGACGCGGAAACTCTCTTTGTCTTCCGCCGTCACAAATTTTCTCGCGATCTTTCGGAGGCACGAACCGATCTCGCGCTCCAAATTTCGAACTCCCGCTTCGCGCGTGTAATGGCGAATAGTTTCAAGGATCCCGTCATCGGTGAATTTCACCTTTTCGGGATCGATCCCGCTTGCCTCGCATTGTTTAGCAATTAGATGCCGCTTCGCGATCTCGACCTTTTCGCGCTCCGTGTATCCCGACAAGCTCAATATCTCGAGCCTGTCCTGCAATGCAGGCGGGATCGTATGCAGTACGTTAGCGGTGGCGATAAAGAAAACGTTGGAAAGGTCGTAATCGACGTCGAGATAATGATCGCGAAATGTATGATTCTGTTCCGGGTCAAGAACTTCCAACAATGCGGATGACGGATCCCCGCGGAAGTCACGGCCGAGCTTGTCGACCTCGTCGAGCAAGATCACCGGATTGATCGTGCCGGCACGTTTCATAAGCTGGACGATCTGGCCGGGCAGCGCTCCGATGTACGTGCGTCGATGACCGCGAATTTCGGCCTCGTCGTGCACGCCGCCCAGTGCAAGGCGCATGAATTTGCGGCCGGTCGCGTTTGCGATCGATTTACCGAGTGACGTCTTACCGACGCCGGGTGCACCCACGAAACAAAGGATCGTTCCTTTCGGATTGCTGACAAGCTGCCGTACCGCAAGAAACTCGAGAATCCGTTCCTTGATCTTTTCAAGCCCGTAATGATCCTCGTTGAGGGTCTTTTCTGCTTCGTTAAGATCTTCAAGTTCGTCCGAGCGCTCTCTCCACGGCACGTTGATCAGCCAATCCAGATACGTTCGCGAGACTGTGCTTTCGGCAGACATTGGAGGCATCGCTTCTAGGCGTGCGAGTTCCTGGAGCGCCTTATCCTTCGCCTCTTCCGTCATTCCGGCT
>JAICPV010000188.1 GCA_025929655.1 Pyrinomonadaceae bacterium | reverse complement strand
TTTGTCAGTGATGCCGCGACTGCTTCGGTCGCGGCAATTCGCGGCCGTTCGTTCGGCAACTGTGTTTTGATCTTTGCCTGCTGAACGATCGTCTTAACCAGCTTCTTTTCATTGGTCGATTTCGCAACTGTCGCCTGAGTCGCTGTTCCAGTTTTCATGCTGGTGAGCTCTACAGACGGAGTTGCGGCCTCGGTCGTACGGATCACACGTGTCTCGGAAGCCGACGGCGGAGCGGCGATACGCTCGCGAAATCCGAGTTTCGAGGCGGTCTCCTTGATCGCCGCGGGCGAAAGGGACATTTCCTTCGCCAGGATCAGGCGGCGGTGTTCCGCTTCGAGGTTCTCGACCTGTTTGCGAAGCTGTGAATTCTTCAGGCCGAATTCCATCGTCGCAAAATGCTGTCTTGCGGCGAAAAAGAACCCGGCGGCAACTACACCGATACAAATCAGCGATATCAGCAATACGCGGATTTTTTCTCGACTAAGAGCTTGGCCGTGGGCGGTCGCTCGAACCCGGCTAATGTTCCGTCTATTCATATGGGCGATAACTTCCTTTGGGGGAATTCCTAATTTTCCAGCTTTGTAACGGCTCGCAATTTCGCGCTCCGCGATCTGGGATTTTCAAGCTGCTCAGCCTCGGTGGGAGCGATGGGCTTTCGGTTTATCAAATCTATCGTCTTTTTTGCGCCGCAGGCACAAACCGGTATCTTCGGCGGGCAGATGCATTTTCCGGCAAGCCGCTGAAAAGTATTCTTAACGATGCGGTCCTCGAGAGAATGAAATGTAATGACGGCGAGGACGCCGCCGGCGACCAGAAGATTTGAGCTGTCGATGAGAAACCGTTCGAGGATGTCCAGCTCATTGTTGACCTTGATCCGCAGCGCCTGAAAGGTTTTGGTCGCCGGGTCGATCGACTGATGCTTCCTTCTCGGCACCGCACGGGCTACGAGTTCTGCGAGCTGCTTCGTTGTTTTCATCGGCCTCCCGGCTTCTCTTTCTCGTACGATCCGCCGAGCGATCTTTCGCGAATGACGTTCCTCGCCATACTTATAGATTAAGTTCGCGATCTCCGTCTCTTCGAGATTAGCGAGCAGGTCGGCCGCTGTGGGAACGTCAGCGGAAAAATCCATTCTCATATCGAGCGGTGCGTCGAAACGGAAGCTGAAACCACGCTCTTCGCTGTCCAACTGCATCGATGAGACGCCGAGGTCGGCGATGATCCCTTCTGCGCCGAAAATTTCTAGTTCGCTAAGCACCGTTTTGATATCCGAGAAATTTGAATGAATGAATGTGATGCCCTTGGACAGATCGATAAGTCGATCCTTCGCGATTTCCAGAGCCGCTGGATCCTGGTCGATCGCGACCACTTTTGCATTTGGGTATCGTTCCAAAACCGCCCTTGTGTGGCCACCGAAACCCAAAGTGCAGTCGACGATGATCCCATTTTTTGCCGGTTCCAAAAGGGTGACGATCTCGTCCCTTAGAACCGGAATATGGCGAATTTCGGGCGTACGAGACCCCATGTTCAAAGACCCAAGTCAAAGAAACATACCGATATCCTGTCGGCGTCGACGGGAAGGATGCATTTTCAGGTTTGTAAAGGGTTTCTGGCGAACGCCTCAGCCATTAGATTCACCGTCCAAAGGAATCTGCCTGAGTGTCGCTAGTGTTTCAAGTATCCGGCAACGGCGCTTAACGCTTAAACAATCTCTTCACTTTCTGAGTTGTTTCATTTGCATTGTAAGCAACTCTTACCGAATGCTTATAGGCATAATACGCTCGACAGGAAACAGGTGTCAAGAGAAAACGAACGGATTTGGGTTAATCACCTGCTTAAATTTTTGCGGACGTTGATCGCGAACAGTAGTTACCTGTTTTTCGCGTTTGTTGATACGCAAACTGTTGAGTTACATTGACTTGCAGGCAAATCTTTGACGACCGCATTCTTACAGTTACTTGGCTTTGGGCTGCTGGCGGCACTGGCAAACGTGCTCGGCGGCCTGATCCTGTTCCCTTCAAAGCTGCACAGCGATTATAAACGCGGGCTTAAATATCTTTTGGCCCTCGGCGCGGGTTTCATGCTTGCGGTCACATTCTTCGAGGTCTTGCCGAAAAGCATCGAGATCTGGCAAGGCCAGGGAAACAGCGATTTCTATGTTCCGATGCTGCTCGTGCTCGCCGGCTATTTGGTCACACAATTCTTCGAGCACACGATCGCACCGCATTTCCACCTAGGGGAAGAAATGCATTCCGATCAGCTGATCTCGGCACGATCGGCATATACAGGTATCGGCGGCCTGATGATCCATACGTTTTTTGACGGCATATCCATCGCGGCGGCTTCGCAGGTCGATGTGAAGGTCGGATTTCTGGTATTCATTGCGGTATTTCTGCATAAGTTTCCGGAAGGATTCACGATTGGCTCAATGGTTGTCGCCGCCGGAAAAGGCCTGCGGGAAGTTTTGATCGCGACATCCGTAATCGGCGCAACATCTTTGCTGGGTGTTCTCCTCTTTTATTTTGCGGGTAATTTAACTGGCTTTTCCGTCGCATATGCACTGCCGCTCGCGAGCGGCGTGACTTTGTACGTTGCGGCCAGCGACCTGATCCCCGAGGTGAACCACCACGGGGGCAAAAAGCCGCTTGTATCGGTTTCGGTGTTTGCGGGTGTCGCATTGTTCTTCGCGATCGATTCGGTCGTTCACCTGATCTTCGAATAAAGAAAATCGAAAAGGCGCGGAACATTTCAGGTCGCAAAACGTAATCAGGTTAGGAGGATTTGGAAATGCGTGAGCCTTGGATCGCTGGTATTTTGAGTTTGCTGGTACCCGGCGTCGGACAGATCTACAACGGCCGGATCGTCGTCGGGATCATTTGGCTGGTGTTGACTGGAGTTTCCTGGATCGGTTCCGCCGGGGTTTTGGGCTGGGTCGTTCACCTGATTTCGGCATGGTGCGCGTACAGTTACGCTAAGGACAATCCGGTCCGTTAACAGTTTCGAAGCGGTTTGCGAGAAGCTCGGCAATGCTTGCCGGGCTTTTCATGTTTTCCAAACGACTTGGGTTCAAGTAAGATCGTATTCTTGCCGCATTCGAAATGATTCCTATGGGCGACTGAGGGGCTCGGAACTTTTATGGTCAGGGAAGGCTTTCCGTTTGTGATCGTTCCCGCGGTTGTCGCTTTGATCTTTGCCGCTTTAGGTTTTTGGATCGTTGCGGTTGCATTCGCCGTGCTTGCCGGTTTCATGGCCTTTTTTTTCCGCGACCCGCAGCGCAACATACCGCAGAACGAAGGCTTGATCGTTTCGGCTGCGGATGGCCGTGTGACGCGTATCCGATCGGACGAGGACGGTAAGCTCGTGAGCGTGTTCTTATCGCCTGTCGATGTGCATATCAACCGTTCGCCCATCGAAGGTTCGATTGCGGCCGTCGAACACGTTTACGGCAGAAAGATCCCGGCTACGAGCAATAGGGCCAGCTTCGTAAATGAGCGTAATTCGCTTACGATCGAAAACGATCACATCTCGGTCGTCTGCACTCAGATCGCGGGTGTGCTCGCTCGAAGGATAGTTTGCTGGAAAAAGGCCGGCGACCATTTGGATCGGGGCGAGAGATTCGGTTTGATTAAATTCAGTTCGCGAACCGATCTGTTAATGCCCGACGCTGTAGAGCTTTGTGTTAAGGTCGGTGACCGGGTGAAGGGCGGAGAAACCGTCATCGCAAAATACGATCGCATGATTCCGGCTATTCCACTAGAAACGTCCGCGGCCGATCCGGTTTTCGCAAATGGATGATAAAGAACAAAAACCGGTACACAGAGGCCTGAAAAAGGGGCTTTATGTGATCCCGACCGCTTTTACGGCAGCGAACATTGCGATGGGTTTTATCGCCGTGCTGTATTCGATCCGCGGTTATCATCTTTCATTTGCGCAGCCCGATCTCGCTTCGTGGTATTTCAACCGGGCAGCGTTGGCGATCCTTCTTGCGATATTGTTCGACACGCTCGACGGCCGCGTTGCACGAATGACGAAGACCGCGACGGAGATCGGCGTACAATTCGATTCACTTGCGGACGTGCTTACGTTCGGAATCGCGCCCATCGCGCTCATGTATAGCTGGGCGATCGGTTCGTCGTTTACCGAACAGAGTTCGGAATATGCGTTCGGCGTTTTCCTTCTTTTCATGTATTTGATGTGCGGAGCGTTCCGGCTTGCGAGGTTCAATCTACAGGCGACACGGCCCAGAGTATTGATGGAAGGCACTCCTAAGGTCGACAAGAAGAATTTTGTAGGGCTGCCGATCCCGCCTGCCGCCGGGCTAATGGCGGCGATCGTACATTTCGCCCCGACACCGCTGATCGCGCACGGCGACGCAGGAGCGCGATACTACACCTACTTGATGATGACCCTCATCACTGTATTGAGCGTTTTGATGGTGAGCACTGTTAAGTACTCCAGCATGAAAACAGTCGGGGTGGGGCGACGAAATCTTTACCTCGTTCTCGTGATCGCCGCGATCGGAATGCTGATGTTCCTTTATTCCAAATACATGCTTTTGATCTTGTCCGGCACTTACGTCGCCCACGGGCTGGTATGGTACGCGATCAGTTTTCTTCGCCCGCGTTCGCGTCCGGCGGCGGAACACTCGGAAGCGAACATTTAACGAGCCCGCGCCGATCCGGCCGAGGATCCGCTTCGCCGCCGATGCTTGCGTCGTCCGGGATCCACTTCTGCGTCAACATCGTCGTCAAAGCTTCGACCGCTCGCGGAAAGCAATGCGAGTAACGAAACGAACATCAACGCGACGGCCGTGACGTGCAGAACGAAATCGAAAATGCTGTGAACCAATACAGCGAAACAGCCGGCGAACGCGCCGAAGGCTATTCCGCGCCGGTAAGTATTCGCGATCTTTGCGGCCCGTCTTCCCTGCCGAAAGAACAGGAACAAAAACAATAAGCCGATCAGTATTCCCGGAAGGCCGGCATCCGCGACGACCTGAAGGTAGTCGTTGTGCGCTTGTTCGACGCGGGCCAGGCCGCTGGCATCGTCGAATTTCGTATAAGCTACAGCAAAAGCACCGAACCCCGCGCCCAACGGCAAATGTTCGGTGATTACTTTGATGGTGACCGACCAGATGTGGGACCGCTGTGTTGAAAAATCCTGGGAACCTGCGGTGTCCGCGAACCGCGTGAGTGAAGTATCGCCGCCAACAAAAATGGAGCCCGCAACGATCGCGATAACCAGCAAACCGATCGAAGCTGCGCGAAGGAATGTACCCCTTCTTGTTTGAGACGGTCGGGTTAAGAAGAATAAAAGTACTATCTCCGCGAAAAACGCCACCAAGCCTCCGCGAGATCCGCAAAGAAGTAGCGCAACACCCATTACGACGATGGCGGTCACTACCAAGAGCCGCTTGTCTTTAGTAACCGCGCCCGCAAACAGCAAACCAAGCGGCAATGCGGCC
>JAICPV010000347.1 GCA_025929655.1 Pyrinomonadaceae bacterium | reverse complement strand
GGACGGGACGGAATTCTGCTCAATTATTTCGTCCATTTGAAAGGAAAAGCAAAAGGAAAAGGTATAGCAGAAAGGCGGCGGCGAGTGCCGAGGGACTAGTAATGAACGAAGGCGAAAATTGACTCCGCAGCGGGTAGCTGTGTATAAACCAACCTTGATTGATTGCGGAATACCAACCCACGATGGCGCGCGTTCACAAACGAAACCTTTATCCGTAGTTGGTGATTACGTCCGTACTTACGTGCGGGCTCATGCATTAAATGCTACATTTCACGCGTTATGCAGAAACCGATATTAATGATCCTTGTACTTTCGGGAATCGTCTGCACGCAAACGACGCCCCAGGCCGATCCGTGGAAACCGCTTAAGTTTTTCGTCGGTGCTTGGGAAGGCACGGGGACCGGAAAGCCCGGCAACGCGAAGGTCGAGCGCGAATACAAATTCACGCTCGGAAACAAATTCCTGCACGCGGCTCACCGCTCCATATACGCCCCGCAGGAGAGGAATCCCAAGGGTGAGGTACACGACGATCTCGGCTATCTTTACTACAATCGGTCGCGTAAACAGTTTCTCTTTCGTCAAATGCATGTCGAAGGGTTTGTGATCCATTACGTTCTGGCAAGCATTTCGTCGGACGAAAAGACATTCGTGTTCGAAAGCGAGTTGGTAGAAAACGGCCCGACTGGCTGGCGAGCCAGGGAAACTCTTAAAATACTGGGCGAAAACGAATTCACGGAATCCTTTGAGCTTGCCGCCGCCGGGAAGGAGTTCGAGATATACTCCACAAACCACTTCAAACGAAAAAGGTCTTAGCGGCCGAAAAATAAATGGTGGCCGGCCAGTTCCATTCTTCGTTTACCATTCACGGTTTACCGATTACCATTTCGTTAATGTATCCGAAAGGAAATCTTTTAATTCCGGCGGCGCACGGGCAGCTTGAGGCTATTTTGAAGGAGCCTCGCGGAGACCGTAAGGGCGTCGCGCTGGTGTGTCACCCGCATCCGCTCGGCGGCGGGACTATGCACAACAAGGTCGTGTTTCGCGCGGCGGCGGGGTTGATCGATGCGGGTTTGACGACATTGAGGTTTAACTTTCGCGGTGTCGGGGCGTCGTCGGGCGTGCATGACGGGGTCGAAGGCGGCGTCGAAGATGTCCGGACGGCCCTGGAATATTTGATCCGTGAGTATCCGGGCGAAGATCTCACGCTCGCGGGATTTTCATTCGGCTCGCGCACCGGGATGGAGGTAGGCGTTTCGGATGAACGCGTAAAGCGTCTGATCTCGATCGGGACACCGGTCGAGAAATATCGCGATTACGATTTTTTGACCACCGTAAAGAAGCCGATATTGTTTTTGCACGGCGATAAGGATGAGTTTTGTTCGGTGGAGAGCCTGCGATCGTTGACCGATTGGATCCCACATGCCGACGTTGTGATCTTTGAAAACTGCGGGCATTTTTTCGACGAGCATTTGAACGAACTGCGAGATAAGGTACGAAACTGGGTGAACGCGAACGTTTAACGCGAAGACGCAGAGACGCTAAGAGGAAAATAGAAGTTATTCTTGCGGCTTTGCATTTTTGCGCCCCTTCGTTAAATAACGATTATGGAAAATGATACGAGAGACGCGGCGATACGCCTTACGATGATGCCGCGAGACACAAATGCGCACGGTACGGTATTCGGCGGCATTATTCTGAGCTATATCGACGTTGCCGGCGGCGTGGAAGCGGTCCGGCATACAAGGCACAACCGGTTCGTCACGGTCGCGATGAAAGAAGTGATCTTTCACGAACCGGTTTTCATTGGCGACCTTGTGAGCTTTTACGCGAAGACGATCAAGGTCGGAAACACCTCGATCACGATCCATATCGACGTCGAAGCCGAGCGTTTCGGAACGCCCGGCGTGATCGTAAAGGTGACGGAAGCCGAGGTCGTTTTCGTCGCCATCGACGAATATCAGCAAAAAGTCAGTATCGGAAATAAATAACCGTCGATCTCAGAATTGCTTCTCGTAGTCTTCGACGCGATCGGAAAACTTTACGTCGATCCAGAATGAATCCCCCTTCGGTTTTTTCAACTGTAGCCTGTCCCGCCCGATCAGCATTCCCAGGAACCGCATCGGGGTGAAAAGAAGGTAATAGATCGCGCCCATGATGACGCGGCTCATGATGTTTCCCAGAACGTACGCGATGCCGAGCCAAGCCCAGTAAAGTGGTAAAGCGATCCGGCTACCCGTCAAGCCGAGAGCACCCACAACAATTCCGATGCCGATCAGCCACAAGCCGAGCGTCTCATTCTTCGAGATGAAGGCCTCGAAGGGCCATAGGTACTTGACCAGACCTATCAGCACAAATCCGCACATAAAGACAGCCCCGAATTGTCGGAGCTCCTTTTTGTTCGGTTTCCAGTTGAGCTGGACGAAGGGCATTTAAAAGAGTGTGTATATGAAGGGAGCGGCAGCGCCGCCGCCAAGAGCCCCGAGAACAATGATCCCGGCCAGAAGCAGCACGGCGATAATCACCGGTGCCATCCAATACGCTTTATTCTCACGTATGAATGAAGCGAACTCTCTCAATATTCCACGTCGCTTTGCCATCGGTCAATCTAATTTGAACTCTTTCTTATACTCCTCCGCCCCGGGCATCGGCGGCTGATCGTCTTTCAGGCAAATGAGATCTTCGAGCACCAATGCATCCATATCGGTGAACATAAAGCATCGATACGCCTCTTCGGGACGGCACACGATCGGTTCGCCGCGAATGTTGAATGAGGTGTTGACCACCGCGCCGCAACCGGTCAGATCTTCAAAGGCCTTGATTATTCTATAGTATTTCGGGTTCCGGTCTGAATCAACGGTTTGCACTCGCGCCGAATAGTCGACGTGGGTGATGGCCGGCAGTTCCGAACGGGCGAGATTGAGCTTCTCGATCCCGAACATCTGTTGCTGTTCCGCAGTAAGAGGCTTTCGGAGCTGGGCCTTTACCGGAGCGACCAGAAGCATGTAGGGGCTTTCGACGTCGAGATCAAAGTAATCACCGGCGCGTTCTGCAAGACAGCTTGGCGCAAAGGGCCGGAACGACTCCCGAAATTTGATCTTGACGTTCATCTTCGTCTGCATCTCGGGGTTTCGTGGATCGCCGATAATGCTTCGCCCGCCCAAGGCTCGCGGGCCGAATTCCATCCTGCCCTGAAACAACCCGACGACCTTGCCGGCATCCAGCAGTTTCGCAATTTCGGCAGACATGTCGTCTTCGCCGTACTTCTGATAAACGGCTTTGGCCGACTTAAGATACGACTCGATCTCATCGCTGCTGAATTTTGGGCCGAGGAAGCTGCCTGATTGACTATCCGGCACCTGCGGCTCCCGGGGGTTGCCCATCAGCTGGTGCCATACGAATAAAGCCCCGCCGAGGCTTCCACCCGCGTCCCCGGCTGCGGGCTGAAGCCATAAATTCTTGAACGGGCCCTCGCGCTGAATTATGCCGTTTGCGACGCAATTCAAAGCCACGCCTCCGGCCATGCACAAATTGTCGAGACCGGTTTCCCTGTGAACATGTTCGACGATC
>JAICPV010000529.1 GCA_025929655.1 Pyrinomonadaceae bacterium | reverse complement strand
CTCAAATTCCTTCAGCTCGTCGTCGGTCAGCCCTTCGACCGCGGGACGGAGGTTGGTCAAAAAAATGGCCTCGCGAAACTTTCTCTCGCGAAGCTTTGTGTAAAATGCTCTGACCGTCTCGGCGGGCGTCCCGGCCTTGATCTGGATGCTGGCGCCGTTCGGGACAGCCGCATTTTCCGCGGGGGCTGATTTGGAAATCGACGTTTCCCCGACCTTCGAAGCTTCAACAGAACAACCCGACGTAAAAATAATGACAGAGACAGTTATCCAGACGGTGAAACACGCGGGTTTGAACTTCACTTGTAACTCCCAAACGTTGATTGGACGTTTAATCGGCCGGGCGGCCGGGGCGTGCCGGGATGAAAAAGGGGAAGGACACGCTAACGCATTATAGCGTGTCCTGTGGAAAAGGTAAATCAGTTTTTTAACGGGAGCTAGAGATCGCCTTCGCGAACCTCCGAAGCCGCCGAAGCTTCGGCTGCCGAGCCGTTCGTGCCGGCCATCAGCTTCTCGCGACCGACCATATAAAGGATCACAGCTAGAACCGCAAACGGAACAGCGCCGAGCCACCACGCCTGGTCGCCGCCGAAGAACGGGTTATTATCGCCCGCCCAATCCGCAGACGCGTCCTGGATGTCCTTCAGCCATGGGACGACGGCGAATATCGCGATCAGGATACCCGCGATCGCGCCGCCGGCAATGTAGCCGGACGCCATCAAAACGCCGTGCGACTTGTCTGTCTCCGCCAAGATCTGGTCATCGGACAGGTTCCTGGAGGCAAGCTTCTTCTTCAAGTAAATGTCAACGACCTTTCTGACCATTCCGCCGACAAATATCGGCATGGACGTCGCCAAAGGCAGGTAAAGGCCGACGGCAAACGCCAGCGAAGGCACGCCCACCACCTCGAGCATGATCGCGATCATCGCCCCGATCAATACGAGGCCCCACGGCAAGTCCTGCCCCAGCACGCCTTTGATGATATAGCTCATCAGCGTCGCTTTCGGCGCGTCGTAGCGGGTAAGCTTGTTGCCGTTCTCATCCTCCTTGACGATGCCGTTGATGGCGGGATCGACCAGGTAAACGGGCTGGCCCTGCTGGTTCACAAGGTACTTGCCGATCTGGCCGGATTGCGGATCGGTGTTCTGCCAAACGTGATATTGAGTCGTATCGGTAATGTATTGACCGGTGTGCACCTGCTCGGTCTTCGGCTGCCCACCTTCTCGAAACAGTTTGTCCTGCGTAACGCTGAAGCCCGCCGGGAACTTCGTCATATCGACCCTTTGGTAATACGTGCCGCCGGTGTTTAGGTAAAGAAGCAGAGGCCCGAGCACGAGAGCGGACGCCAATGCGCCGACAAGGATCGCGATCTGCTGCCGACGCGGCGTACCCCCCACGAGAAAACCGGTCTTGAGGTCCTGCGAAGTAGTTCCGCCGTTCGACGCGGCGATGCAGACGATCCCGCCGATCGAAAGGGCAGTTACGAAATATGGGTCGGAGGCCGTCCACCCAAGCGCGAGAAATACCAGACACGTGAAAAGCAGCGTCGCCACCGTCATCCCGGAGATCGGGTTCGACGACGAGCCGACCTCACCGGTAATCCTCGACGAAACCGTAACGAACAGGAAGCCGAGAACGACGATCAGGACCGCACCCATTATCGAAACCACCGGATGCTCGAAAATGCTCAGCCCAAGCTGCGGCGAGAGCAGGATAGCCGCGACGAGGACGATCACGCCGACGATCACCCACTTCATCGAAATGTCCTGATCGGTTCGCGGCAACGTCTCGCCGTTCAGGTCGTTTCCGCCGCCGCGCAGATCGGCGAGGCCGGATTTCAGGCCGTGCCAGATGGTCGGCAGCGAACGTCCGAGCGAGATGATTCCCGCAGCCGTAACCGCGCCGGCACCGATATACAAAATGTATTCGCCGCGGATCTGCCCCGGCGACATGTCGGCCACGTTCGCCCCGACCGCAGGGGCGATCGGCGATGACGCGAGCGAGCCGAAATATTTGATCAGCGGAATAAGG
>JAICPV010000566.1 GCA_025929655.1 Pyrinomonadaceae bacterium | reverse complement strand
ACTTCATACCTAACGTAAACGTATCGCCGCTGTGACGCGCGAACCACACCACCCCCGCGAGAGCGGAAAGAATTCCCGAAATGATCGTCAGGGTCATCGGCGTGATGTAGAACATCGCGACGCCCGACAAATAGCTGAAGGCCCCGAAAACCGTGAGCTCGGCACCACGGTCAAGCGTTGTTATTCGGCCGCGGATGTAGTCCGGCAAACTTCGCTGGAAAAGCGTTTCCTGGACGGCGTACTCGACTCCGATCAGCGCGCGGGAGACAAACGTTAGGATCGCGAAAAGAAAAAGTGTGGGCACAAGGCCGGCGGCAGCGAACAAAACGCCGTGGATAATAAGCGCCCATCCGATAAAAAAAGAATGACGGTTTTTACGGTCGAGCACGATCGATGCGCGGTGCGCGACGAGCATTCCAAGGGTCAGCCCGAGGCCCCCTGCGGTCCAAAGGAGCGCAACTGCGATGTCCGGATTCCAGCCTTCGAGCTCTGCAAAATGCACACCGCCGACCCGCTCGAAAATGATGTTGATCGCACCGCCGCCGAGCGCCCAGATCACGTTCATCAAGAGGATCGTCAGAGCGAACCGATTCGTGAAGGCGTAGTGGATTCCTTCCCTGAGCTCTGTAAGGAATGAAGGCCGTGCAGCTTTATAAGCCATCCGTTCAGCCGTTTCACCCTCGCGCGTGGCTTCTTCAGGGATCAGCCAAACCGTGTACGCCGAGGCGGCGAAGGAGACGGCATTGATGATAAACGCCACCTGATAACCGAATATCGCCGCGGCCCAACCGCCGAGCGCGGACCCGATCGCCATGAGCAGAAAGCGCGTGGAAAACATCAGCGCCGTTCCAGACAGCAGGCCCTCCTGCCCGGTGAGATTCGGCGTCGCCGCGTTTTTCGCCCCTTCGAAAAAGGCACCGAAGGTAGAAAGCAAAATGGTTGCTGCATATGCGATCCAAAGATCGTCCGCGCTCGTGACAAGAAGGAAAAGTAACGCCACGCCCACTCGTGCGAGATCGGTAACGATCATCACCTGGCGCCGCGAAAACCGGTCGACGAACGCACCCGCGAAGGGCGAAACAAACGCGAAGGGCAGCATCCTGCAGACGAAGAATATTCCGGCAGCCGTAGGCGACGCTTCGGAAACTACGCGCACAAGACCGAGGCCGGCAATGAAGTTGAACCAATTACCCAGCTCGGAAATGAATTGTCCGGCGAGCAGATTCCGAAAATTTCGGTTGCCGCGGATCAGTTCCATGTACGTCATCGAGGACATAGAACGAATATCTTAACTGTTAGACGGAAAAGTTACGATGATTGGGTAGAACGGACCCGGCGCAGATCAAACTTCAATGCTTCGGCGGCGCTGCAGCCAGTTCCCAAACCGACGGAAGGCGAGCGAGAACCCGGTCCAGACGAGGAATGCCCCACCGACGCAGGCGACGAATCCAATGATCTGTCCGACGATACCGCCAGTCTCGCCGGTATGTGTGAAGCGGAACCATGAGCGAAGCTGCACCGCGGCATTGCGGTCGCCATAGCGGTCCCATTTTGTCGCTTGAACCGTCGACGTGTCGACAGTCAGTGTGGAGCGTCCAAAAATGTTCCAGTAAATGCCTTCGTCAATGGTAAAAACAGCGTTGTCGTTTGCCACCGGCAACTGCAGCGATATCGATT
>JAICPV010000195.1 GCA_025929655.1 Pyrinomonadaceae bacterium | reverse complement strand
TCGATCGGATTCAAACGCGAAAGAAAATAAACAGAGAGCGAATAAACGCCGAAAAAATGCAGCCCGAGACCGAGCAGCACCGTGGCTACGAACCAGGCAAGCGAGCTGAGAAGCTCCAGCCCGAACTGTGCGATGTTTATAAAGATGAGGCAGGCCACCGCATACGGCGCGAACTTCATTATGATGTCGATGATCTTCGACGTGATCGCGAACAGCGATTCCATCACGCCGACGAACGGCGCCGACACCGGAGCCGGCATCAGCGTTATCGCGATCCCTATTATCAGGGCGAAGAACATTATGTGGAGAAGGTTCGGCGGCGCCTTTCTCGGCTGGGTCGGGTTTTCAATGTCAACACCGGACAACGAATAGAACAGATTGACGGGAACGACGGTTTTTACGGCCTGCATCAGCGCAGAGTCCCCCTTTGCCGCTTCGGCTGCCTTTGCCTGAGCTTCGGTCTGCGCGGCGGCGCCGCTGCTGTATTTTTCCTTCAATTGGGCAGCCACGTCGGGGGAAACGCGCTCGCCCGGTCGGATCGTATTCGCAAGCGTAAGGCCGATGACCACCGAGATCGCGGAAATGACCAGACAATAGCCGAACGATTTCACGCCTATGCGCCCGAGCTTTCGAATGTCTCCGATGCCGGCCACACCGACCACAAGCGAAGAAAACACCAGCGGAACGACGATCAACAGCAGAAGGTTAAGAAAAAGCGAACCGATCGGCTGGGCGATATTCCGTATGAACCAGGCGATGTTCGGATGCGTTCCGCCGAGCGACTGATTTGCGATCAGTCCGCCAATGATTCCTACCAGCAGTCCGATCAGGATCTTGGTATGCAGCGCCATCCCGCGCGGTCGGTCGCGGGTCTTGTCGTCGAGATCGGTTGTTAGCTCGCGCTCGTAGTCATCAGGCGGGATCGGGTCTTTCTCGTTTTCGGCCATAGTCGGTTCCTCGATTCGAAAAAGCTGTGCGGTCTTTAATTTTCAGAGAGTCTAGCAGATGTAATACGAAATTCGTAATTGCTTTGAGAGCAACAAAAAAGCCGAACGCGTTTGCCTCCGGCTTTTGTACTTTACAATGTCGATCGACTACTCGAGTTCCTTATACCGCGGAAGGAAAACCGCCTGGTTCAGGTAAACGCCGAATTCCGTGCCCGCGTTGACCTCGGCCTCCTTCCCTTTTGTGTAGCGTTCGCCAAGGAGTCCGGCGCCTGCGCCCAAAAGTCCTCCGATCAGAGCGCCCTTCGGGCCGCCGATCGCTCCGCCCAAAACCGCGCCGCCCACTCCGCCACCGCCGATGAAAATGACCTTTCGGTGTTTCATCGTGTCGCCTCGGACGCCGCCCTCATTATCGCTTTCGGTCCGGTCGGCATCCAGCTCGGTCAGCGATCCGTTGATCGCTTTGGAATAACCATTCGGCAGCCGCACGCGAATGAAGCTGGCGTCCATGGACCCCGGCCGCCCGCCTTTCACGGCGCGGCTGACGGTTGTGATCCGTCCCACGATCTCGCTGCCGGCGGGTATAAGAACTGCGCCCGTGTTCGAGTAGATCGGATCGGTTATCGTGACGGTGAAAGTATCGCCGACGCGTGCGGTCCTCGAGCTGATCGACTCGTTCATTCTCACATGGATCCTTTTACCTGCATCTACACGAAATTGGGTCGGCGCCGGTGTCGACTTTCTAACCGTGCTTTTTCGGACCACGGGCCGTTTTGTTTGCGCCGAGATCTCAATACCGGTTCCCAAAAGAGCGAAAGCAAAAACGCTCAATAATGCCACTCTAAAGATAGTCATATTTCCTCCCTGCCTGGTCATTTGTTTTTCAATTCTACCATTCTCAACAGCGAAAAAAATTCCTGAAATTCCCGCAGATTGGATGTTTACACAAGCAGAAAGATAAGCTGGTTTCATTCACGATGCTCCGGCCCCCGGCTTCACAAACCGGGGGCAAAGTTTACCGGGAGGCGGTCACAAAACCATCCGCGTATATGAACCTCATCCGCGAAGCCGTCTTGCTCTTCTCGCTGAACTTTCTGGATGCGCTTTTAACCATAATTTGGGTGAGAAACGGAGAGGCGGAGGAAGCCAACGCTTTAATGGCGGTGATGCTGGAACTGGGCGATCTGCCGTTTCTCCTAACGAAATTGGCTGTCGGAATGTTCGCCGCGATCGTTTTCATTTGCGGCAGCCGTACCAGCTTCGCGCGTTACGGTATCTCGTTCGCGATTGCGATATATATGAGCCTAATCGGGATCCACGTGATCACGGGGCTCGCCGCTTTTGGGTTCTTTTCGAACATTTTCTAGAATTTTCCTTCCTCAGCACTTAACAATTCTTTACAATTGAGTCGAAACCCGCCCATATCCCCTGGCGTATTTTCTGTAAACAACGGAGATGCTTTTCAAATGCATCAAACGCGTACTACCATTTGTGTATTAACCAAATTGATCGGAAGTAAGAGGTAATTATGATAAACAAACCCGTCTATCAGCTGTCGGCGCGTCAGTTGATTTTGCTCGCATTCGCAACAGCCCTCACCGCGGTTGGCGCAACCGCACTGCTCTTCTCTATTGGATCTTATTGGCATTCCAGCGGCGGTGCTTCGCCCTTGACGGAATCGGCAGCGGTTCCAGCGGGAATTTCGAACCCCGCAGAGGTTTCGGACGAACAAAACAGCATTGAAGTTTATAGGACGCTCGCGCCGGGTGTGGCGTTCATCAACACGACGTCGGTCCGCCGTGACGTGTGGGGAGACACTCAGGAAGGCCGCGGCAACGGAAGCGGCTCGGTGATCGACAACCAGGGCCACATTCTGACGAACTATCACGTGGTCGAACGAGCACAAAAGCTTACAGTCAGCTTCGGGGGTGACAAGGTTTATCCGGCTCGCGTGATCGGCGGAGATGCGGACACGGACCTTGCGATCATCAAGATCGATCCTCCGGCAACCGGTTTGACGGTCGTGCCGCTTGGTGATTCGGACAATCTCGTCGTTGGGCAAAAAGTTCTCGCGATCGGTAACCCGTTTGGCCTGGATCGTACGCTCACGACCGGCGTTATTTCCGGACTTCAGCGTCCGATCCGCGCCAGAAACAACCGGCCGATCGACGCGGCGATACAGACGGACGCTTCGATCAACCCCGGAAATTCGGGTGGTCCGCTGCTCGACAAATTTGGCCGTATGATCGGCATCAACTCGCAGATCCTCTCGCCCGCAGGCGGATCGGTCGGCGTGGGTTTTGCGGTTCCCGTGAACACAGCGAAACGGATCATCCCTCAACTGATCCAGTACGGTTCGGTCAGCCGTCCAAAGATGGGAGCTGAGTTGCCGAGCGTCGAAAGCCTCGCACGCCGCGGCTATCGCATGCCGGTCGAGCAGGGCCTATTGGTCCTCAGAACGGTTCCAGGCGGATCTGCCGAAAAGGCCGGTCTTCAGGGCGTAACGGATGACGGCACGCTCGGCGATATTATTCTTTCCGCGGACGGCCAGAAGCTCAACGACCTGGACGCACTTTATCGCCTTTTGGATAAGAAAAAGATAGGCGAAACGGTAAACTTCGAGGTCTACCGCGGAGGGCAGACGGTCAGCGTCCCGATAAAACTTTTTGGAACAACGGCCGCGACCACTTCCGGCGGAACAAGGCGGATGGACGAATAACGGTTAGTTCAGAATCGAAACACGGCGGGCAGCGATGCTCGCCGTTTGTTTTTTTTATGACCGAGCTAAATGATTTTTACAACGAAGGTTTCGGATGGATTTGTCGGCATTGCGAGCGCGAATTGGAGCGGGACGATGATCAAGAAAGCGTTTCGCGGTTGATGACGGAAGGCGAGGCGGAGAGCAAAACACCCGAACTCTCGAACCGCGCGCTCGCGCAGTGGGCCGACGCGGCGCAGACGGTTTTGGTCTGTCCGAGATGTGGGATAACGGAAGAAACTTCGAAGTATTAAAGAGCGTGGGCAGGCCCGCATCCTGACTGCCAATTACTAACCAAGATCGGTTCATTCTTCGGGCCCGGTGAACAGAAATGTTCAAGCCGGGCAGGTGCAGTCAGGAAGGTGGCATCGCCCCCGCTCTTCATTTCGGGCGACGTGCTTATGCTAGATTGTAATTAATGTTGGAAAAAGAACTTGAGACCGCGGTTGGGCTCGCGCGGTATGCTTCGGAATCGATTCTCGATCATTACTCCCGCGAAATAGTTGCCGAGCAAAAATTAGGGGTCGACGCGCATTATGAACCGGTCACGGTCGCGGATCGTGCCGCGAGCCGTATCATCGTTGAAGGATTGTCGGCGGAATTTCCCGACGACGGGATACTTTCCGAAGAAGAGGCTGATGACCTTGATGTTCGCCTGAAAAAGCAACGCGTTTGGATAATCGACCCGATCGACGGGACCGCGGGCTTCGTAAAAAAGGACGGCGATTTTGCGGTTCAGATCGGTTTGGCGATCGACGGTGAAGCAGTTCTCGGAGTCGTGTTTCTTCCCTTTCACAACGTCCTTTATCGAGCGGTACAAGGCGAAGGCGCGTTCGCGGAATATTTTGAAAAAGAACCGAAAGAATTGAAAGCCTCAATGACGAGCGATTTCGAAAACATGACGCTGGCGTTTTCGCGTAACCATCCCAGCAAAGGCATTCAGGCGATCATCGCCGGTTTCAATTTTCAGAACGCGGTCCAGCGAGGCTCGATCGGTTTGAAGGTCGGGCTCATCGCCGAGCGGCAGGCAGACGCGTACATCCATCTTTCACCTCGCACAAAGCTTTGGGACACGTGCGCGCCGCAGATCATCCTGGAGGAAGCCGGCGGCGTGCTGACCGACCTGTTCGGAGAAAAATACCGATACGACCGCGAAGATCTGCAAAACCACGGCGGCATCGTCGCGACCAACGGCGCCGCGCATGAAGAAGTTGTCGCCCGCCTTCGGCCGATACTGACCGAGCTGGGTAGACTAAAATATAAGAGCCGTTCGTCTTAGCTGACTTCTAATTCAAATATTGATGAAACCCAGTATCAAATTTACGAAAATTTGGTTTGACGATGACCTTGTAGAGTTCCGGATCAGTGTCTCCGATGGAACATCTACTTTTTCGAACAATGTATACGTCGGGCATAAGGATTTGGAAGACCATATAGCAAAACTGGAAGTGTTCAAAGAACACATATACGGCGGACTACATGACCTTCAATTCGGCGGTTTTGGTCCGGAATACGCTAACGGTGCTTTTCACGCACGCTTTCATTTCGTAGTTCCTGGAAAGCTGTTCATCTCGACGACCCAAGAATCCGAATATGAAGAGTTTGGAAACAAGTCAGTCGCACCCACGGCCAAATTGT
>JAICPV010000132.1 GCA_025929655.1 Pyrinomonadaceae bacterium | reverse complement strand
TCAAGCAGCAATGAAATAACACATAAAGGACGCAAAGTGTTTGCGTCCTTTATGTTTATTTCAAAAGGCTACAGAGTTTCTGGCGCTTTCTTTGCAGGAGCGTCCGGCCGCTTGTTGGGTTCCGACCTTGGGGGCTCGCTTTTTTGCGGCGGGTCGCTCTTCTTCGGTGGTTCTTCGCGTCGGGACGGCTCCTTTTTTGGTTCAGACCGCTGCGGTGGAGGTTCCGCCCGCCGCGGCGGTTCGACCGTCGGCGTGTCGAGCACCGCAGGATCGCGCCTTATCACCGTTTTCGGCGCATCGTTCCTTGGAACGCTCTGCGCCGGCGGCGGATCGTTCCTGTGCATGGGAGTGATAGTACGGGACGGTTCCTTTGTGTCTCGGCCCGCGGGCTGCGATTGCGGACGCCCTACCGCTCCGGTAGATCGGACCGCCTTCGCGTCGGAAGGAGCGCGAACATCGCCCGTTCCGGGATCGATTCGCGGCATCAGGACGGGCCGGTCGCCCTGAATGATCCTGCTCCTTAAGGTCTTATCCAGTGGGCCGTCATCGTTTCGACGCGTCGCCGCACCGACGCTTACCGTCGTTCTTCTCACCGGCAGCTTCGGTTCGTCCGCGCGAATATCATCGCGGACCTTTGCGCGAATGTCGCGCATTGCCGGCAGCTGTGGGGCGTCATCCTGCGGTGTTACAACCTGGGCCACAATATTTCGTCCATCGTCGACAGGTAATTTCTTAAAGACGCCGCGGCCTTTTCCAAAATCGTCCAGCGGTACGGAGATCACGCTCGAACCGGGCGGATTCGCAGCAACGATCTGCCTGCTCGGCTCGCGCGGGGTGCCAAGCGGCGGCCGCGTTACATTATCACCGTCCGGATCATCACGATTTCGACGATAGTTACGGTGATAGTTCCTGTTGTAATTGTAATAAGCGTGGTGGTACGAAAGCGGATACCAGCAAACGTTGCGGTTGACGACCCGCAGCACGACGAGCGCCGGATACCACCAGCTTCGACGCGTGCGGTGGTAGCCGTACGGCGCCCAATGCCACGCTCCGCTGTACCAGATCCAGCGGCCGTGATGATAGGTCGCCCATCCCCACGGCTCGTCGTTCACCCATGCCCACCCGAATCCGGGCACCCAACGCCACGAACCATACCGATATGGCGACCAGTCGGCGTAACCGGAGACCGCAGTTCTGTACGGCCGCCAGACGTATCCGTAATCGCGCGTGAATATCCAGTCGCCGTTGTCGTTAAGATCGTCGGCGCCATAGAGATCCGTGTCGTAATATTTTCCGTAATAAGCACTCGCCTGTCGTTTCGCGATGAGCTCATCGCGGTCGAGCGCCCATCGGTCAAAACTGTCGACGAATTGTGACGCTTCGCCATGTTCAAACTCCCCGATATATGGCCCGGCAACGAAGACACGCGCGCTTCGGCCTGCACGAAGCGAGAATCCGGAATTGTTCGAATAGATGCGAGCTTCGCCTTCCTCAGGGATGCTGACGCGTACCGCCTCATAGCCCACTGGTCCCGCGTCGACGCGATATCGCCCGGCCTTCAGAAACGCGACAGTCGTCGACGGGGCGTCTATTTCGAACGCGTCATTATCGTCGTCGAACCTAGCGAGCGTCGCAGTAACCGCTCCTTCCGGCAAACTGACCGCGACCAAATTGTCCCTCAACGTTGTGATCTTTATGACAGACTTTTCCGAAATTCGCAGATGTGAGTAAGCACCGAATTGGATCTCAAATCGTGCGTCCGGCCCGGTCGTGAGCTCGTCACCTTCAACGATCGGAAGATTAAGAACCGCCCTCTCCCATACGTCTCCGTCCGACCGCTTTACGTGTACGTCACCCTTTATGTAACTAATGCGTGCCACCCGGTCCGTCATGTCGGGCTCCTCGTCCTCAAAACGGTACTCGGCCGCAGCCGACACCATCGCAAGCAGCATCACTGTGATCGCTGCAAAACCAAATCGTCGCGCGGAATGCATATCATTCCCTCCTCGAACAAAATTATTAAGTGGGTGAGGCGGAATCTTTCGGTTCCTGAGGCCCTTGACGCAAAAAGTGTTCCAAATGCGAACGATCCTGAAATACGCCGAAATTACGCGTCCCGCGAGCAGGCCGTAACCTTTTCGGAGCATCGATGCGGCTTGAACTTACGATATGGTGCGCGTTTTCATCGGATTGAACGTTTGCCACTTCGTAAATTGAAGCCTTAGACTTTTTCTGTGCGCGGCGTTGCGCAAGGAGCGAATAATATGAGGTATTTTGTCATTTTAATAACAATACTGGGCGTCTTTACTTTTACGGGCAATGCCCAGAAATCGGCGCTCGGTTCAAAACCTGACCCTGCAAAACCAGTGCGAGACGCATTCGAAAGGTTGATAGAAGGTATACGCCAGACGGACGCGGAAAAGGTGATGAGTGTTTACGAAAACAGCGGCCGGATCTTGTTTTTCAACAACAACGGGAGCGTCACGGCCGGTTGGACGCAGATGAAGGAAAACCGGGTGTCCAGTTTCGCAAAAACGAAAAACGTCACGCTCGAGACAATCGGCGTGCGAGTGGAAATGCTCAGCCCGACGTCAGCGTACGTTTCATTCAAATGGAAACAGACGCAGGAATACGACGGAAAACTGGAGAACGCCTCCGGGCGCACAACACTCGTTTTCAAGAGGATCGGAAAAGACTGGAAGGCCGTTCACCTGCACACGTCGCCGGATAATCCCGGGCCCACGCGGCCGGTCCTCGACTCGGAACGGCAGACGAGTAATTATTGATCGGCGGCAAAAAGGCATACACAGCGCAAAAAACATAAAGAGCGCAGAAGAGGTTGTTTCCCTCTTGCGCCCCTTGTGCTTTTTTGCGGCTACAACTGCTCGTTAAGCTTTCAGGGCAAAGTATCCGGCACCGAGTTTTTCTTCATCTCCTTCGGCCAGATTGTTTACCAGCTCGTAGTGAAAGTAATCGAACTTCGCGGCGACGTCCGGCTGTACACGCTTGTCGTACATTTCGCGCGACCGGTCGATCGCTTCTCTGAGTACTTCGTAAATATCCCCGGACTCCCGGCCCGTATAAACCTTCTGTTCGTTGTATAGCTTGATCTCGGATACGAGCAGCCGGGCGAATCGCCGCGCGTCGCTGTGCGGACGCCGCTCGTCATCTGAGACCTCGATCGGCAAGTCCATCGAACGGTCGTTCAGCCTTCGACGCGGCGGATCGTTGAACACCTCGACAGGCTGAGCAGCTTCGGCTTCGGTTTCGACTTCATCCGGTGTGTCTTCTTCCACAGCCGGCTCGGAAAAATTGGTCGTGCTGAAAGCGAATTCCGAGGTGATCGCCGCGTCGTTTTGCTCTGCGGGCTCATCCGCGACCGCGACATTTCCGGCATATTCTGCTTCGACCGAAGCAACCGCATCCTGAACTTCCTGTTCCGTCGGCTCGCTTTGAACCTCTTCGGCAGGTTTCGGCTGCGAAGGGCCTTCCGCGAGCTGCGAGCTTCCCGCGGCACGGAGTTCTACAGTTAGGCCCGCAACGGAAACCAATGTTTCCAAAGCTTCTACGTTCGGCAGATAATTTTCGTCGCCGCCGTCCGCATAAAGAACGGCAACGCCGCGTCCGCGAGCGGCCAGCGGGATCGCCACCATCGCTGACGGCGAGTCAAAGCCAAGTGGTTCCAAAAAGATCGAATTCTCTTGTGCCGATGCGGACGTGGCCGCCCGCGGCGCGAGCGAATCTATTGCGTCTGACAGGAGCGTTTCCGTGCTAAGCGGAAAATGGACAGACCTTACCGCTGCTTCGTCCAGTTCCGAACCAAAATTCTTCCATCCGACCAAATGATCGTTCTTGACGATGAAAAACGCACCACGCGGCGCGAATTCCGATGCTGCATCGACCAGAGTGCGCAGGATCGCGGCCTGAGTTTGCTGTTCTTTGATCCTTCCGATCGCATCTCGAAGTTTCGAATAGTTTGCCGGCGCGACAGTGTTGGTTTGCTCGAGCTTTTCGGCTTCATCCATTGCCGTGGCCGTGATCCGGGCGCCTTCATCCCGGGCGAGCCTGAGATGTTCGAAGACCGTTTCCGTAAAGCCCGTTTCGAGTTCGATGGGTGCCTCGAGGCGAGAAGCAAGTGCACTAAAAACTTCGTCGATCTGCGCTCGATGCTTTTCAAATTCGGCTTCCAGTTTCTTTTGGTACGCTTCAACGTCGATGCGCGCCTGCGACAACGCCTTCTTGAACTGGTCGTCGAATTCGGATCGTAAACTCCGCTCGAGTTCTTCGGTATTCACTTTGGGTTTCCTCCAAAAGTCGAAAAGGTAAGGTTTGAAAATTCGGCCGGCAGTGATTTGGGAATATGGCCGTAAAAGGAAGGACGGCAGCCGAATGTGGCCGCCATAAAAATTATGGCGAATCGCGGCGGTTTATGTCAAGAAATTCTTGAAGTTAGAGGGCTTAGGCGGCAACAACGCTGATCTCCGGATCGACCTCGTCTCGGATCATATTCTCGATCGCCATCAGGGTCCCGGTTAGAGAGCTGGGGCAGCTCCCACAAGCACCCTGATAACGGATCGTTAGCGTACTGTCCACAAGATCGATTATCTCCAGCCAGCCGCCGTCGCCCGCAAGGTACGGACGGATCCGCTCATCTAGGAGTGCCTCGATCATTCGTATTTTCGGGTCATCAGATGCTGCGGCAGCGATCGCACCTCCGATGGAGGACGCTGCATTTCCATTAGTTTTCGCCGGCCCGGCCGATTCAGCCGCTCGTATCGGTACCGCAAGAAGCGGAAGTATCTCGTCCCATTCAACCTCGTCGGCCTTTTCAACCGTTATCATCCTGTCCATATAGAACACGGATTCGACATCGCCTACCTCGAATAGCGACGAGGCCAGCTTGTCCGAAAGCGCATCTTCGGCCTTCGCAAACGAGTGCGATGTCCCGTACGACACCGGTTCCTTCAAAATGAATTTGACGGCGTTTGGGTTAGGCGTTTCCTGTATGTCGGCGATCTTAGGCATCTGAAAAAACCACTTCCAAACTATTAGTATCTTGAATCCTTACATTTTTGTCAACATTAAGCAGGTGCGTTCCAAAGCAAAACGGGTTCGTGCCGGGAGGGCGCCGACGAACCCGTTAAATTTCCTTTTTTTGCCGGGACGACACACCCGGCATCCAGTCACAATGTGGTTACTCGGTTATGTGAATTTCCTCTTTTTTATTCACTCTCCCGGTAAGGAACAGGACCCCAAAAGCGACAGCGGCGAGGATACCCAGGAACATCAGCACCATCCAGAGTGTATTCCCCTGGGTTTGGGTGTATTGATAATAAGAAAACCCAAACACCGCAAGCGATACCAAACAAAGCAGTGCGTACATCATTTTTTCAAATCCTCCGAAGTCGGATCTCGAAACAGCCGATCTCAAGCTGTGTAACCGGCACAAGCAACGCGTTACATATAGCTAGCAAACCGCTTGAAACGACCCAGTCGATTCAACGCAATAAAACTGTGCCAGAACAGCGCTATGTTACATCCATACCGGTCTAAAAGGCAAGGAACTTTCGTTTTCCAGATCCGGCCAAGTCTAGTTCAAACGAGCTTTTACGATCCGCGGTATGCCCTGCAGATCGGGCATCAACTCGAAGCTTGCCCATACCCTACGATCAAGAAGATCCGCCACACGTTCAGACTGGTCCCAACCGATCTCGATGAAAAGAAAGCCGTTTGGTATCAGATACTTAGGCGATTGCGAGATGAGTGTTCGGACGATGTCGAGGCCGTCGGTGCCGCCGGTCAGCGCGACTCTTGGCTCGAAGCCTTTTACTTCCTGTTGGAGGGAGTCAAGATCGCCATCTGGAACGTATGGCGGGTTCGAAACGAATAGGTCAAATGATGTTTCGCTCACACCATCGAACATATCAGAGTGGACCAGCTCCAACCGCTCTGAGACATTGTGCCGCCGGGCATTACGCCCGGCTATTTCAATTGCGGCTGTTGAAATATCCACACCGACTGCTGAGGACTGAGGGAGGTTCGCAAGCAGCGCGGTCGATATGCATCCCGAGCCCACGCCGATTTCGCAGAAACGGAAAGCACCTCTTTCCTTGTATTCCTCGATGACGGCCTCGACCAGGATCTCGGTTTCGGGCCTCGGAATCAGCACATCAGGGGTAACCTCGAAATCCATGCCGAAGAATTCCTGTTTCCCCACGATATATTGAAACGGTTCGTGCGACGCTCGACGCTTGATGACGGCTTTGAAAAGGATCGACTCCATCGCGTTCAGGCGACGGTCGGGATGCGCATAGACAAAAGCCGCGTCGCACTTTAGAACGTGGCGAAGCAGCAGTGATGATTCATGTTCGGGCGAAGGGATCGCATGGGTGGCTAAACTGTCCGCCCCTGTCTTTAGTGCTTCGGCGATCGTCATTCGCGGGTACCGTTTTCGGCAAAAAGGCGTTTTTCGATATCGTCGATCGCGTTCATGGTCATCTCGGTCAAGCGCTCCGCATC
>JAICPV010000278.1 GCA_025929655.1 Pyrinomonadaceae bacterium | reverse complement strand
GGTAAGTGTCGGAATTTCACCGAGATCGCAGGGGTGGGGCCTGGTATCACCGTTTACTCCGACATCGGCGTGCAAGGTGGAATTGCCTACTTCTATCAGGTCCGGGCGTTCAATAGCGGCGGCAATTCTGGGTACTCGAATGTGGCCAAGGCGAGGACCCCACGACGGTGACTTAGTATTTCAAAAAAGTGTTGAGCGATGCAGGAGGGAAAGCCCGTTTGTTTTACGGGCTCTTCCTTTTTTACGACTTTTTGGAAACGAACACCGATTGACCCTATTGAGATGCATAAGAAGACAACTGAAGGAACGCAAAAGGCGGAGTGAAGAGAAGTGCTTTTGCGTTCTGTTACGACCGAACTGTTCCGGTCGATATTTCAGGCAGGGCGGCCGAAAGGCAGAATGGATCGTGATCGGAGAATTCATCCTGTTCTTGCCGCCGGTAACGGCAGCCGCCCCGCCTGATTTTTTTTGTAGAAAGCTAGGGAATTTCCCTTAGCTTGCATTATCGATTCTCCTTATGCTAACCTCTCTTTTAGCTAATAGTCTGAAACGCTGTTTTGCGTTTCCCCTGCAAAGTTTCACGGTCCATTAGCCACCCGAAAAGAATAGAAATCACATCAAGCGGTTGTACTGAGATTAGCGGCGGACGCCTGTGTCCAATTTCATCGCACCCTTTTTCAGATCGCCGTAACAAGGGAGAAAGAAGTTTTGACGAAATTAAAAGCTGTACCTTCGTTTTTTGTTTTCGCGGCCGCCTTTGCAATTTACGGAATCGATGTGCAGGGCCAGGACCGGCAAAGGGTCGCTAAACAAGTCCTCAGCCAGCCGGTAAATCAACCGGCACCCGCCGCAGACAAAACAAAAACGACACTTTCGTCACAGCCTATCAATTCTCCGATCACCCGCCAGCCGCTAACAACCGACATAAAGGTTTCCGAAGAATATAAACAACAGCTTGTCAAAAAAACAGCTGACTCGCGTCCGGTCTCCGCGATGCTGCCGGCAGCGTTGAAGGGTTCACGGTATGCGTCGTCAACGACAGCGGCGATGGCGAATTCGATCCAGTCCAAGCTCGGAATTCCCTATCGATACGGGTCGAGCGGTCCCAACAGGTACGATTGTTCAGGATTTGTCTGGGCGGTGTTTTCGGAAGCCGGTATGGGCTTCATACGCCAGAGCGCAGCGGGCCTTTGGAATGCTTCGATCCCTGTCGAAGGCGACGAGAAATACAGGTTTGGAACACTCGTTTTCTTCAACGGCCTCGGGCATATCGGCATCGTCGCGGATCCCAATGGTTTTTATCACGCGTCGTCCAGCAAGGGGATCACCTATTCGACCTTCAAAGGTTATTGGGAAAAGCGGATCGTCGGTTTCAGAAAGCTTGTCCCCCAAACGCCGGAGCTCGCATCGACCGAAGCGAAGTAGATCGGATCGGAACCAAAATTTAAAAAGCCCGGAGGATCCGCACTCCGGGCTTTTGACTATTCTGAACAATAAATTTAAACGATGAATCCCGGCCTCGTCACCGGATCGACGCATTCCGTCACCGCGATGATCTTCTTTATCGCGATCGAAGTGTTGAGCTCATCCTCGTCGACAATCGTTACCAGTTTCTCCTGGACTTCTTTAACTGTTCCGCGGAATATCGCTCCCATCCCGCAATTCAGGTCTACGCGTTTACCCTCGAGGCCTCTCAATTTTTCTTCCATAATTCGTTCCCATTTTAGCAAAATCGCAGGTTCTGTTGAACGTGAAACCCGTACTTGTTCAAATTGACCGAATTTCCGCCATTTTGCCATTAAAAACGGTCAAGTTGAAAAAAGAGTGTTGACGATAGTTGTTATTTGTTTTAACTTGTTTACAGCGGCCTGTTCTGCCGTGTCCCATCTCTTCAAGAACATCCCTTCTTAATCGAAACTCAAAATCCTTCCCGGAGTTAACACAACGATGAAAAAGCTTCTAGTGATCTCGAGCATCCTGCTCGCGTGTATCTTCACCGGAAATCTCTTCACGCAACATTCTTCCGCCAGAGAAGTTAAGTTCGTGCGATCCACGGATGCGGTCCCCGGCCGCTACATTGTCGTTCTGAATAAGGAAGCCGCACAAGAATCCTTTGTATCAGGCGCAAACGTCGAGGCTACGTCATATGAGCTTGCCGGTGAATACGGGGCGGGCGTCGACAGGGTCTTCGACGTAGCTCTTAACGGATTCTCCGCCGAAATGAGCGAAGAAGCCGCGATAAGCCTCAGCAAGGACTCACGTGTCGCATTCGTCGAAGAGGACGCTTACGTTTATGCCGCCTCGGTCCAATCAAATGCGATCTGGTCGCTGGACCGTCTCGATCAAAGAGATCTGCCGTTTAACTCTTCGTTTCAATATTCGACTTCGGGATCGGGCGTCCACGCGTACGTCGTAGATTCCGGCATTCGGATTTCACATCAGGAATTCGGCGGCCGGGCTTCGGTTGCGGCCGATTTCGTCGGTGACGGTCTTAACGGTCTGGATTGCTACGGCCATGGAACCCACGTTGCCGGAACGATCGGCAGTGCGAACTACGGCGTCGCGAAAAATGTTTCGCTGCATTCCGTCCGCGTCCTTAATTGCAGCGGATCCGGAACGGTCTCTTCGCTGATTTACGCGGCTAACTGGATCACGGCAAATCGGATCAACCCGGCCGTGGCGAACATCAGCGTTATTTTAAGCGGTGGATCGGGTGCGCTGGATACCGCGATCTCCAATTCGATCGCGTCCGGCGTTACGTATTCGATCGCTTCCGGAAATTTTGGCGGAAACGCCTGTGATTATTCCCCTGCCCGCATACCTAATGCGATCACCGTAGGAGCGGTCGGGGCCGACGATTCGCGTCCGCCGTTTTCCAACCAAGGGGCATGCGTGGACATATATGCCCCCGGGCACAGCGTCCTTTCGCTCAGCAGCGGCGACGACACATCGCTGCGCTGGATGAGCGGAACGTCGATGGCCGCGCCTCATGTCGCCGGCGTAGCTGCTCTCTACCTGGAATCGAATCCTTCGGCAACCGCGGCGACCGTGAGCCAGCAGATCCTGAATGCAGCGACACCCGGGAAAGTCACCAATTCGGACGGGTACGGGAACAGGCTGCTTTATTCATGGCTGGGCGGTTTGCAGGCCCCCGAGTCGCCTGCCCGAGTTACGATCGTCAAACAAGTTATCAACGCCGCCGGGGGAACCGCATCGACAAGATCGTTTGGCTACACGGCAACAAATCTCGGTGTGGGCTCGTTCTCCCTGGTCGACAATAATGCTCCTCCATCGGATCGTTTCGAAAATCCGAACGTGTTACCTGCCGGTGGGGCCAGCGATATAGTCGTGACGGAAGCCAGCCTCTCAGGCTGGAGCCTTGATTCGATCCAGTGCACGGAGTCGGCCGGGGCCGGAATGTCCAATATTCTAAACACTACAGTCGATCTTGCGAACAAAAGAGCAGTGATAAAGGCCGAACAAGGCGAGACAGTGACATGCACCTTCACAAGTCATGAACTTGCACCCACGGCGGCTCCTGCGACCGTATCCGGACGTGTGGTTAACTCTTTCGGCAGAGCGATCAAAGGCGCCGAAATAACGGTCCGCGATCTCGACACAGGAGTCCGCTACTTCGCCACCACGAACTCACTTGGATACTATTCAGTCAGCGGCCTCCCGACGACTCATCTCTATGAGCTGAGCGTGTCGGCCAGGAAATATAGATTTTCACCGTCTACCCGCTCGTTCAGTTTAAACGACAGCCTTAGCGGGATCGATTTTACGGGATATTCAAGATGATCGGTTTTTCCCGTTTCTCGATCTTGGCCGCGCGTCCGATGCGCGGCCTTTTTTTGTTCAATCCTGCGATAGTTAATGCAGTACTTTAAGTAATTGTTTTCGGTACGCGTCACTCGAACATCCATTTTTGCTGATGAAAACGCCGATTAATTAAAATCCTTTACTTTGGTGGGCGCTCTGTGATAAAAATTCTGCATACTTGCAATCGGGCTTTTCGCCTGGCATCCGGCAACTTTGCAAGACCGGATCTGCAGTAGTATCGACGCCGTTTTTGCCGATATAGATTTAAGAAACGAAGTTGTAACTGGAGCGTGAGTAACCGCTGCGAGCCATTTGCTTCTTCGAAGACGGGTGGGAACCGATCCCGCCCGTTTTTTTGTTTTCGTTCCGTCATCCAGATCCATTTTGAGCCGAGTATT
>JAICPV010000469.1 GCA_025929655.1 Pyrinomonadaceae bacterium | reverse complement strand
TTTGCGTTCTTTGCGCCTTTACGTGAAACTTATTCGTTATGACGATTCGAGTTCGTTTCGCGCCTTCCCCGACGGGTTACCTTCACGTCGGCGCTACGCGATCGGCGCTTTTTAATTATCTTTACGCACGCCAAAACGGCGGCAAGTTTCTGCTTCGTATCGAGGATACCGATCTCGCGCGCTCGACCGATGAATCGACTCGCTCGATCCTTGAAGGCCTTGCGTGGATCGGTCTCGAGCCGGATGAGGAGATCGTTTTTCAATCGGCGAATGCCGATAAACACAGGGCCGCCGCGTTTAGGCTGCTGGACGAAGGGAAGGCCTACCGAGATTTCACCCCAAAGGCGGCGCCGTCCGACGCGAATGTAAAAGACGCGATAAAGGACCGCGCACGCGCGTCACAGGGCGAAAAAGATCTGCGAAACAATCCTTATCGTGGGCTTTCTAAAGAAGAATCCGACGCCCGAGCAGGTTCCGGCGAGCCGTTCGCGATTCGACTGAAAGTTCCCGAGACCGGAAAAACCTCGTTCGAGGACGGTGTTTTCGGCCTGCAAGAACGCGGTTACGCTGAGACCGAGGATCTTGTCTTGCTTCGTTCCGACGGGCATCCACTTTACAACCTTGCCGTTGTTTGCGACGACATCGAGATGCGGATCACCGACGTCATCCGCGGCCAGGACCACCTCACGAACACGCACAAGCAGATCCTCATCTACGAGGCTCTCGATGTACAGCCGCCAAAGTTCGCCCATCTGCCGCTGATCCTTGCTCCGGGCGGAAAAAAGCTCAGCAAACGAATTCATGGCGAGATCGTTTCGCTCACGACGTATCGCGACGCAGGATTTATCCCTGATGCATTTCGCAATTTTCTCGCACTTCTCGGCTGGTCTGCGGGCGAAGAGAAAGAGATCTATTCGCTCGAGGAATTGATCGAAAAATTTTCCCTCGAAGGCGTGCACCGATCGAGCGCGATATTCAATTACGAGCCGAACAATCCGAAACGCTGGACCGACGACAAGCTGATCTGGATGAACGCCGAGTACATCCGCACGATGCCGTTAGAACAGCTTTTGCCAATGGTGAAAATCGAGCTCAAGGCGAACAAGCTCTGGCGCGAAGAATACGACGAAGAAGGCGAAGCCCTCGCCGCGGCGATCCCCTCCACGGCGGACCTTGGCCCTGACGGCAGGCCGTCAACGGTAGCCATCGAAAATCGAGAGACCGGAACGCGAAACTGGTTCATTTACACCGTTGACGTCATCCGACAGCGGTTTTTTACGCTGAAAGATTTCTCATCTCAGGGCCGCGCATATTTCAGCGAAGATTTCGATTTCGATCAGGCAGCCATCGAAAAGAACCTAAAGAAATTCCCAGACCTCCAAACCTGGCTGCCCGAACTAGCCGATCGATTTGAAACTGCGTTCGCCGAAACATCACAGGCAGAAACACGAGCGGTAGCGAGTGTGCCCGCCGGTAATGGAGCGATTCACTTCACCGAGGCAAACATCGAGACAGTAGTAAAAGCCTTCACCGAAGAAAAAGGAACAAAGCTCGGTGTCATAATGAACGGCGCCCGCACTCTATTGACCGGCGTCGCCGTCGGACCTTCAATGCTTACGGTTTTCGAGATAATTGGATTGGAGCGTACATTGATGCGCCTACGGAGTCAGGTAGCATGGAATGCAGTTGCGGAAGCTCGCACGAAGTAAGGGCTTTTTTACCAAGACGTTATGAAAGGCTTCAGATCGAACATCGAACAGGACACATTAAATAACCGGGATTTTCGAAAAGTACTCTATACGGGAAAACACAGCCAGCTTGTGTTAATGAGCTTGCCTCCGGGCGAGGAGATCGGGCTCGAGACGCACAAAGAGAATGATCAGTTTCTGCGTTTCGAGGGCGGCGACGGAAAGGTTCTTATCGACGGAAATGAATACTCCGTCAAAGACGGCGATGCGGTGATCGTCCCTGCCGGAGCCGAGCATAACGTGATGAATGTCTCGGACAGCGAAGACTTGAAGATCTATACGATCTATTCACCGCCGCATCATAAAGACCAGATCGTCCGCGCAACCAAGCAGGAAGCCGAAGAGAACGAAGAAGATTTCGACGGCGAGACGACGGAATAGTTTGGAATTTTGTTCACTTGATCTGTTTTCCGTATATTTTCCGGAACTTAGAATACTGCAACTGCGTTATCCTAGGCGGCGAAGGCCATTCTCAAAAATTCGGAAAAAGTTATGAAAAAAGCGATCACCCTCTCGCTCGTTCTCGCGGTTTTAAATTCCGCTTTAGTGTTTGCTCAGCAAGCCTCACCGTCCGAAAAAGAATTCGCAGCGGCCCTGGACGCGACAATAGCCAAAACCCTGGAAAGGGTCGCGGATATCCCGGGCATAGCTGTTGTTGTTATCAAGGATGACAAGCCGATCTTTTTGAAAGCCTACGGTATGGCCGACAAGGAGACCGGGCGAAAGTCGGACACGGACACGCTTTGGTATATGGGCTCCACGACCAAATCTTTCACCGCCCTGGTGGCAGCGAT